>JBGTJT010000233.1:0-3504 GCA_041744995.1 Pirellulales bacterium
GCGGCCGGTTCCAGCGCGTCGTAAATCGACTTGAGGCCCGCCTCTTCCGCGGCGTTGGCCGAGTCGTCGTCCAGCGCCACTTGGGCGAAAGCCTCGACTTGCTCCGCGCTCGGAATGTCGTTTCGCGCGCCGGCCAGCGCCTTGGCCAGGCGCTCATGCTCCATCGAGTAGCGGTCGGTCTCCTCCTCGCTGATTTGCGATGCGATGGTGAAGGCCTGAATGTCGCGGCTGGTGCGGGCGTATTGCTTCCACTCGCGGTTGTGGTCCTTGGCCAACAACCAGATGGTGGAAAGCAACAGGATGATCGACGAGACGCCGAACACCACGTGCATCAACTTCATGTCGCGCCAAGTTTGTTCTGTCGCTGGCATGGCTTGCTTCTATGGGCCGCGTCTGCGGCCGGTTAGTATCTGGTTTTTGTGGCGAACGCTCTTCGTTACTCGACGCCGGCTGAATCACCTGCTTCAAGGCGGCCGGCCGACGTCACGTCTTCTACCCAATCAGCCGCGGGAAGGAATCCCGCTGGGCCGATTACAAATTCAAAAAATACTCCGGTATCGCGATGATGTATTTCAAGTTGACAGTCCATCGCAACAACATCTTCAGCGGCAACAGCGCCATGAAGAGGAACAGCATCATCATCGTCATGAATCGCAAAAAGCCCATCTTCACAAAGTACCGCCGGAACACGGTGGTCGCGAACAGCGGAGGCAGCAGCGCGAAATAGCCGATTGTCAGCAAGATGCCCGGCAGTTCGCGAACAAGGATGTAACCCAACTGCTCGCCGGCGCCGGCGCCGACCGGCGCCTTGGGCTTGGGGCGGTCGAGCATGTCGCGCCAGACGATGTCCGCCAGGTCGACGTTGTTCAGCGCCTCGACCTTGTGTGTGTCCCAATATTCATAAGGGCCGTAGAAGTTCCAGTTCGGCCCCCGCAGGAAGGTGCCTAAGATGATCAAGGTAATCCACAGGACGAGAAAGCCGAATTGAAACGTCAGGTAGCTGAACTCCCGCTGCTTGATCGTGTAATAGCCGTTGCCCAGCTTGTTGAAATCGAGATAGGGAATCGCCATCAGGCCGACGACGATCAGACTCGGCAATACCACCCCAGCCATCCAGGGATCGAAGTAAACCAGCATCTCCTGCAAGCCCAAAAAATACCACGGCGCCTTGGAGGGGTTGGGCGTCTTCACGGCGCTGGCCGGTTCCTCCAGCGGTGCCTGTAGCAGGATGCCCCACAGCAGCAGGAAGGCGGTCAGCGCGATCATGCAGATCAGTTCGGAGTACACCAGGTCGGGCCAGACCAGCACCTTTTCGTTGTCGAGTTTCTCTTCCGGCGGCAGCCCCTCGGCAAAGCGAGCGTCGTTGCGAACCGCCTTGTAGGCCGCCAGCCAGGTAAAGAAGCCCAGCAGGAACACCAGGCCCACGATCGGGACATTGTCGGCCTTGCTGACGATCTCGGCGAAGTACCGGTCGGTCATCGACAGTCCCATCAGCAGGGCCGCGAGATTCAACAGGCTGAAGGCGACCATCGGCCGCACGAAGAATCCGCGAAAGACGTAGAACACGCCGAGTACCAGCAGCGTACCGACCGAGTAGATCACCGGGCCGGTGCTGTCGTTGACAAACGTGCGAAACCACTGCGGCAATCCGAACGGCAAGCCTTGCAAGGCGAACGGCGCCAATATGCCGACATAGATACCAGCGGCCAGCAGCCATACCATGGCCCAAGTGTTGTCCTTGAACCGCTGCCACATGATTAACGCCGCCACGGCGTTCATCAACCCCAGCGAGAGATAATATCCCCCCAGAAACGGGCTGATTCCACTAATAAACTGCTCGTAGCTGCCGTGCATGGCGATCTTCCACCGAATCCTGAAATCGAACTGCTAAACTCTAAATCGCACGCGGTGTCCACGTATTACAAATCATGGGTGGCCGGCAACACTTCAGACGACTGTTGCGCCACCGATTTGCAGGTTTTGAATTTCATCTACAACGGCCCGCTGATTCCGCCGTCCTTGCGGACGCGCCAAAAGTGAATCGCCAGCAAGAACGCCACCGCCAGCGGGATGGCAATACAGTGCAAGACGTAAAACCGATTGAGCGTCTCTTCGCCGACGAATCGCGCGCCCAATAGGCCGAAGCGGGCGTCGGAGGCGTTGGTGATCATGTCGATGCCGCCGATCGTGAGCAACTGCGCACCAGGGCCTTCATGTCCTAAAAACGGAGTTGCCCGCGCCATGTTGGAACCGACCGTGATCGCCCAAATAGCCAACTGATCCCACGGCAGCAAATAGCCCGTAAAGCTCAGCAACAACGTGAACAACAGCAGGAACACCCCGATAACCCAGTTGAACTCCCGCGGCGGCTTGTAGCTGCCGGTGAGGAACACCCGGTACATGTGCAGCCAGACGGTAATCACCATCGCATGCGCGCCCCAACGATGGATTTCCCGCAGGATGCCCAGGCTGGTCGTATCGCGGAGCGAGAGGATGTCGTTGTAAGCCCATTCGAGCGTGGGACGGTAATAGAACATCAGCAGCACACCGGTGACCGTCTCGACCAGAAACAGAAAGAAAGTCACTCCCCCCATGCACCATGTGAAGCTCAGAGCGATGCCCTGTTTCTTCATCGACACCGGATGCAGGTGCAGAAAGAAGTTGGTCAGCATCACCACGATGCGATTACGGCGATCCACCGGCGCGGGATGCCGGAAGACGCTCTTCCAGATCTGCGAATTGCGAATGGTATCGCCCAGCGATTGTTTTTCAGCGGAGGCCATCTTTGGGTTGTTCGCTCGCCTGGGAGGGATTTCCGAATGCTACACAGTTATGTGAATGCTATACCGTCACGTAGGAGGACGGATCGGCCCATTGGCCCATTTCCTCCTGGAACTTTCTGCTCTTGTCGACTTCCAGTTGGCCGTCGTCGCCGATCCGAATCGCATAACGTTCCAACGGCCGCGGCGCGGGGCCTTCGAAGTTGATGCCGTCCTTGTAAAACCCGCTGCCGTGGCAGGGGCACTTGTACTTCTGCTCGGCGTCGAGCCAGTTGGGAGTGCAGCCGAGGTGTGTGCAGACGGTCGACAGGGCGAAGATCTGCCGTTCGCCGTTGTACTCGTAGTTGACGACCCACACGCCGAATTGCGCCTTGAACTTCTCCTCGACCATGCCGAACGGGAAATCGCCCGGAAAGCCGACTTTGAAGCGGCTTGGCGGCTCGGTCAGCACGTTGGGAAACATGAACCGAGCGACCGCCAGCGACCATAATCCACCGACTGCCGCCAGCGACGTGAAGCCGATCGCCAGCGCCGAACCGACCAACGCGCCCAGCATGCTCACCAGGAAGAACCGTCGCGACTCCCCCTCCGCCCGCGGTCGCGGAGCGGGCGGTTTGGCGTAAGCCGGCTTGGCCGGCATGGGCGGCAGCGGTTTCGCTGGCTTTTCGGGCACCGCCGGCTTGCCCGTCTGCTTCGTATACTCCGCCTTGCTCACGGGGCCGGG
>JBGTJT010000234.1:0-4436 GCA_041744995.1 Pirellulales bacterium
GGCGCAGGCCGGTCGGTCCGGCGAAGTCATAAATCTTGTAGCCGGCGATCTGCGCCAGCCAGGAGACATTCACAAACGGCTGGTCGCCCGTCTCGATGCCGAACGGTTCGGCCGCCAGCAGCGCGCCGCCGTCGACCATGGCGCGGCCGAAGGCCAGGTGCGCCCACAGATCGGTATGGTGCAAGGCATAGAAGCTGGTCGTCAGGTAGACCGCCGCCAGCAGCAAGACCACGGCCAATTGCACGGCGGTGATGCCCGGCACAACGGCCTGCAGACGATCGGCCCGAGCCAGGGCGCGGCTGGCGAACTCGTCGCTCAGCGCCGGTTCGAACCGTTCGCCAAGGCGTTCGCCGGCATGGACGTCGAGTTGTTCGTCGGTGGTGGCCATGTCAGTTCGCCTCCCCGGCCGGTTGTTGATTCAATTGCTGCCACGCCTCGTAGGGTTCCATGTTGCGCCACAGGCAGAGCGCGCGGGCGGCGTGCGAGAACGGTCCGTAGCGGCGTTCGATGTCGGCCTGATCGAGTTCGAGCATGGTGCGGGCGATCCACTGCCCTGCCCGCACGATGGTTTCCCGCGGCGGCTGCACTTCCGGCGGCGCCAGGGCGAGCCATTCCAGGTGATGCCCGGTGGCGAGAATCTGATCGTCGATGATGCCGGGGTCTTCCGCCAGCGCGGCGGCGCCGCGGGGCCAGTTCTTGCCCCATTGGCCGTCGGGATATTGCGAGGCGACCAGCCGCCGACTCATGTCGTGCAGATGGGCCAGCAACTTTTGTTTGGTCCGCCGCGGCAGCACGTTGTATTGTTCGTCCACCCGGTTGAGCACCACCAACGCCTCCAGCCGATGCGTGCCGCCGCAGATGCCGTTGTGCGGATCTTGCTCGATCAACTCGTCGACCGCCTCGTCGACCGTCATCCGTTCGCCATACTTGGTGGTCCATTCAAGCGTCGGGAACAGATAGCGGGCGTAGCTGATCAGCGACCATTCGTATTCGTGCTGGTCGCGATGAAAATGCAGCATCGCCCGATCAAGCAGCGCTCCGACGGTCGTTTCTCCCTCGCGGGTGTGCAGCGGGGTGTCGAGCGGTACGCCGCTTTCGGCAAGCGTGGCGAGCAGGTCGTCGACATGCACGGCGCCGGTCCGCTGGTGATCGTTGGCGGCGAACCAGGGGCGGACGCGGACGCCATATTCGTCGATTTCAAACAGCGGCGGCGCTGCGTCGCCAGCCAGGCGGCGAAACTCGCGGTCGTCCAGATAATAGGCCAGCATCGTCGCACCGTCGGGATGCGCCGGATCGTTGAATTCCGCCTGCGGCCCCCACATTCGCAAGGCATGCACCCAGATGTTGGTGTCGGGCTTGCCGGCCGGCGGACGCATGCGGGCCAGCAGGCCGTGGAGTTGTTCGTCGGTGGCGACCAGCGGTTCGTCATACCGCGGGGCGACCAGATTGGGCTGCGGCTTGGCCACCTGGATCGGCGGTTCCTGATTGCCGGCGACCGCCAAGCGATACACGCCGCAGGCGGCGGCCAGCAGCAGCACCGGCGTGGCCCAGCGAAGGGATGTAAGCTGCATATGAGTTTCCAGGTTCGTGGCGGGGGCTTCCAGCCGCCGGCGGAACAGTGGCGGGGGCTTCCAGCCGCCGAGTTAGTTTTTTTTGTCGGGGGCTGGAAGCCCCCGTCACGTTTGCAATCGCTGCGGCGAGACGCCGCAGCCACGTTAGTTCAACATGCCGAATTTTTTCATCTTGTTGTAAAGCGTCACGCGGCTGATACCCAGTTCCTTGGCCGTGGCCTGGCGGCGGTTGGCGTTGCGGCGGAGCGAGTCCTCGATCAGGTGCCGCTCGAAGTCGCCGATCCGCGCCTCCAGCGTGGGCAAGTCGTCGCCGTTGACCGACGCGGTGAACTGCACGCCCGCCGGCCGCAGGCCGCTTGGTAGATCGCCCGGCGTTAACACGCCACGCTGGCAATACAGCACCGCGCGGCGAATGACGTTCTCCAACTCGCGAATGTTGCCCGGCCAGTGATAGGCTCGCAGGGCGTTGATGAACTCGTCGGTTACCTCCCGCAAGGCGATACCGTGCTTGCGGCTGTGGAGGTGGGCGAACTTGCGTGCCAAGAACTCCAGATCGTTGGGCCGCTCGCGGAGCGGCGGTAGTTGGAACCGCAGCACGTTCAAGCGGTAATACAAGTCGCTGCGAAAATTGCCCGAGGCGACCAGCTCCTCCACTTCGTAGTTGGAAGCGACGATCAGCCGGGCTTGCGACGTCTCGGTGTCGTTGCTGCCGACCGGTTCGTACTCGCCCGATTCGATCACTCGCAGCAGCTTGGCTTGTTGCTCGGTCGGCAGCACGTCGATTTCGTCGAGCAGCAGGGTGCCGTCGCCGGCGGCGGCGAACTTGCCGAGCTTGTCCCGTTCGGCACCGGTAAACGCCCCTTTGACGTGGCCGAACAGTTCGCTTTCGATCAGGTCGGGCGGCAACGCGCCGCAGCCGAGAGTCAGAAAGCGATTTTCGTGCCGATTAGATAGCTCATGAATCAGCCGCGCCAGGTAGGTCTTGCCGCTGCCCGTCTCGCCGATCAGCAACACGGTGATGTCGTGCGCCGCGGCGACACGTAGCTCGTCGATCATGTCAAACATCGACGGCGTGAAGGTGACCATCGAGCGGGTGCGGCCGTGCAACGCCTTGTGCGGCCCGCTGCACATACCGGCCAGCTTGCCCAGCGGGTCGGCCACTCGCGCAATCTGGTCGCGCAGCGCGGTGTGATCGAGCGGCACCGGGAACAACATGTCGAATTCCGCCGCTACCGCGTCGCGCAGTTCCTTGGGGCAGGTCGGCTCGACAATTCCCAACAGCGGAACGCCGCGGGCCAACGCTTGGGCGCGACGGAGAAACTCGCTCGGCGCCATGCCGCGGGCGATCTCGTCGCAGAGATGGATCAGCACGCCCCCCAGCTCGGCGCTGGCCTGGCAGGCGGCGGCTTCCAGGCTCGGGGCGGCCGTCACCGAGGCCACCATGACCAAATGCTCGCGGAGATTGGCCGCCAACGGGGCCGAACGACTAATCACCAATAACTGATGGTTCATTTCTCGGGACGCTCAAGTTGTAGGATGTCGCTCGCACGCATAGTCAACGACGTGCATCACTGCCTTAACTTCCCACATTACTTAGCCGTCCCAGCTTTACAAGCGCAAAGTTTGGTTAACGGCTACAACCAAGTTCGTTTCCCTTTGGTTCACAATGGTTTACGCCGTTTATGCCACCCGTGCATATTATGCTGAAGGTGCCGTTAAGTTGTATCGATTGCCGCGAATGTATGGCTGGCAGCGAATGGACTTGATCTGACGAATGTCATGGCCGATTTTTGTTGCTAGGGGCACGACTCTCCATTTTGCTCGCCGGGAACCTTGTTCGTTCCATCAGCGAATTTCGATTTACTCGGAGGTATCCAACCATGCAGGCTGTCGCTCTTACCGTGATTCTGTTAGCTGGTCTGGGCCAGTGCGACGACTGCCAGGGGCAGCAAGCAGGGTATGGACATGGCGGTGGATGCCTGGCGAGTTGGGGCGTGGGCGACGGACTCGCCTTGGCCCCGATGCCACAAACCTGCTATCAGCCGAGGTACGGTTGCTATTACAGCAACAACCGCCACATGAATCGCTACCCGGCGTTCCACGGCTACTATTACCGCCGGCCGTACAACTACCGCAACTTGTTCGACTACCCTTGGCACGCCGAACTGCACGAGCCAAGTTCGCTATTCACCTACCAGGTGCCCGAGGAAGAACTGCTTGACCTGCCGGTCGACGCGCTCGACACGCGCGATCCCGGTGAGAGGTTCGACGTTCCGCCGGTGCCGGCGGCGCAAAAGCAGGCGACCGAGGACAAGCTCTCGAATCGCGAACCGCTGCGATTCGTGCCGGTGTCGTCGCGATCCAAATAAAACCATGCCGCAGCAACGTGTTGCCGCGGCGTTCGATCCGCCTGATGCTCCCGCCGGCAAGGCGCGCCTGGATGTTCTTTCCAGTCGCGCCTTGTTGCTTGCGCGCGAGTGTACCCACGCTGCCGCAATTCATCGGAAACAAGCCCGCCTCAGGAATCGCTTAGGAACTACTTGGGCATATGCTTAGTCGGACGGCAAATCGACTCAAGTTTCGTTTTGAACAGAAGGAAACGGAGAGAACGGAGAAGTGTGCCTCTGTTGCCTTCTGTTCAAACAAGCCGTGGAGTTGACTTGCAACCATGCGAAGCAAATGCGGAAGTTGTTCTTGAGTCGTCCCTCAGCGCGAGCCGAGCGGCATTTCGTAGAAGCTTGCGCCCATTCGCCGCAATTGGGCGGCGAGCGATCGGCCGCGGAGGTTGCTCGCCTTGCCGCTCGTCAGTCGGGCCGCCAGGTCGCGGCGTACTACGATGCAGCGCGGCGCGGCAACGGCCTTGCC
>JBGTJT010000235.1:0-6691 GCA_041744995.1 Pirellulales bacterium
GGCGGCCCAACGAGTTCGTCGCCGCCGCGACCATCGAAGCCGTGCTGGTCGGCGTCGGTCTGGCGCTGATACTTTCTCTCACGGGGAATCTGCTGATTGTCGCGTTGTTTGTGCTGCCCGTGGTGATGTTCTATCCCGAAATGTCGCGAAAGGCGATCCACGATCGTGCCCAACGGCGGCTACGGTCGATTCGGATGCGGCTGCCGTTCGTGATCGACGTGATTGCCCTCATGATGGAGGCCGGCGCCGGATTTTCCGAGGCGTTGCGAACCGTGGTTCGCGAGAACGATCAGCACCCGGTCGGCGAGGAGTTTCGCGACGTGCTCCGCCAGGTGGCGCACGGGCGCCCCAGGGCGGAGGCCTTGGGATCGCTGGAACAGCGACTGGGAGACGAGGACGTCTCGGGCCTGGTGTTTGCCGTGGTCACCGGTGAAGAGCTTGGGACGCCGCTGAACGCGGTACTGAAACGTCAGGCCGAACAAATGAGGTTGAAACGGGCGCAATGGGGCGAAAAGGCGGCCGCCGAGGCGGAAGTGAAGATCGTCTTCCCAGGCATGGTCGTGATGCTTGCCTGCCTGCTGGCGGTCGTGGCCCCCATCCTGCTGCCCGCCGTGCTGCCGCTGCTGGAATAGTAACTGATTGCATCTTGAACTGCACCAAGCCTCGTCGGCGGCGAGACGCCGCCGCCACGTGCGACGTTGGAATAAGTAACTGATTGTATCTCGAACTCCACTGGATCGCCTCATGCCCGCCAATCTCCGCGTCTTGACCGGCCTTTCCGCCGGTGCGTTGTTCTGGATTGAGCGCCCGGTCATTCGGATCGGCAGCGATCCGGCTTGCGACGTCTGCCTGCCGAGTGTGGCCTTGGCGAAACATGCCGTCACGCTGGAGTTCCGCGACGGCCAATACCTGGTTCACAATCGCGCCCGTCAGCCGATCGGCTTGGACGGCCGCGACTTGCCGGCGGACGGCAAGGCGCCGTGGCGGGGCGGACAATCGTTGCGGCTGTCGGACGACGCCGAACTGCAGTTGGAAATCGACGGCGATCCTTCCCCGTCCCCCAAGCCCGCCGACTTGGGGGGAGAGGACTACGACCAGGATCCGGAGGAACAGAGCCTGGCGGACGAATCGGCCGGAGGATCGCGCGAGCCGGCCGAAGCAGCCAAGACCGTTTTCCAGTTGGCCGTGATCGCGTTCTGCGTGATCGGGAGCGTGGTCCTGTTGATCTACGACGCGCGCAAAACCGAGGCGGTCGCAACATTCGACGTGCCGCCGTTCGCCCAAATCGTCGAGCAGGGTCTGGCGGATCCCCAGGGAGGACCGCTGCTGTCTCGGCTACAAATGGCCGAGGCCGCCATGGTGCGCGACGACCAGGATCTGGCCAGGACCCGCTTTGCGGCCCTCCGCGACGACCTGGTGCCGCGGCAGGGTCCCGCCCACGCCCCCTCGCCACCCAAAGAGCGGAGCGATTTTGTGGAAAACGCCTATCAGCATGTCCTGTTGCGCCTTTCGGAGTTAAACTAGAGAGGCTACCCAAAGGGATGGGTGCTGGGATTTTCGGGGGGCGGCTGTCGGGGCTGCCGCCGGTTTGTCCATGAGAAATATAGAGAACTAATCTTCAGCCAACTTGGCTTGGCGCGTCCCTGCTACGGAGCTTCAGTTATGGTATGCCGTCGAACTTGCCGCCGCCTCGGAATTCTCTGCGCCGCCTGGGCTTTGACCGCAGCCGTGGGTTTGCTCTGGCACGTCGGAAATCCGCAATCAGTGGAGGCGGCCGACCCGGTAGTCCGCCAAGGGACCGACGCCGGCACGGCCATGAACCTGCTGTTCGATCCAGGCAGTGCGGCTCAACTGCGATCGCGGGGCGTACTGCGGCGGACGAACTTTGTCGACTTGCTGGGCACCACCCAGTCGCGGCTGCAGATCGCCTTTGTCATCGACGGAACCGACAGCATGGGACGCGACATCGAAGGAGTCGCAAAAGCCATCCAGAACATGACAACCGATATTCGCGGGCAGAAGGAATCCTTGGCTGATCCGAGCAGCTTGACGTTCTCTCTGGTTGTCTTTCGCGACGCCGACTCCCCGTCCGGCCCCGTGAGTTATCCGCTTGGCGAGTCCTTCACGTCCGACGCCAAGAAACTTGAGGACGCGCTGGCGTCCGTTAATACGGAGAGCGGCGTGCCGGCATTCCAGGAGGCGATCGACCTGGGCGTATACGAAGCGATCGACGCGCTCGACTGGCGGCAGGACGGCGATACGAGCCGTTGGATTTTAGTGTTCGGCGACGCCCCGCCGCACAGCGAGAAGCGAGCCACCGGAGAGGTGAACGAGAGACGCTATCACACGACCCAAGCGCTCGTCGACGCCGCCAAGGAACTCGACGTCGTGATTAGTTGCATCCTTTGTTCGAGCGGATTCGCGGCGGAAGGCGATCCCGATCCGGTGCTCGCCAAGACCTACGAGGAAGCGCTGCCGATGACCCGCGAGTTCATGTCGGAGATTTCCACGAAAACCGGCGGCATTCTGCTCGATTTGAGCGACCAAGGGCTGCGCGAGCAATTGGCCCAGGCGGCCGTACAGCGGCAAAGCCAAGCGCCATTGCGGATCGGCGACATTACCCCCGAGGACGTCGTCGACGCCCGCAGCTATGCCAACTCTCAGGATTGGAATGCGGCGGTAGAGAACCGCACGCGGGTGGCCGTGCTTCCGCACACTCCGCTGGCGTCGATGAAGTTCGCCGACGGCGACGAGCCAGTGCTGGTGGCGACCGAGTTGCGACAGAAGCTGAATCTAATGCCGCGCATTGAAGTGCGGAATCCGACCGAAGTGCGGGCAGCGTTTGAAAGGCTCGCCGCGGAAGAACTGTCCGACGGCGCGCTGCTGCATAAGTTGGCCGTCGAACTGGGCGTGGACTATGTGATCTGGGGCCGAGTCGACCGCGATCCGGAAAGCGTGCGGCTGACCTCCACCATCTACAAAAAAGTGGACGGCGAAGCGTTGGCCGAGGCGACCGAGGTCGCCAAGGCGGGCGAGAGCACGAGGGCGGGCAGCGCTATCGGGGAAACCTCGCTGGTGTACATCGTGGCCGAGCGACTGATGCGAAATGCAACCGCCGCACTCAAAGACGCCGGCGGTGACGAGCGTTCGATCGAAGCGTTCGCCCAGGTAATCACCGAGGCGGACGTCGCCAAGGAGATGGCCGTCCCGGTTTCCACCAACATCCGCGCCCGCCGCGAACTGCTGGCCGGCTTGGAGGCGCTGGAATGCTCGCTGGCCTACGACCGCGACGAAGACGAGGCTGCCGCCGAGCATTTGCAGCAGGCGACGTTGAAACTGAAGGCCGCCGCCCTGCTCGACGGCGACAATCCGCTCGTGCAGGCCCTGTTGGCCAGCGCCTATTACAATCAGGCCGAATTGGACCAAAGCGGCGCGAACATCAAACTGTGCTACGAGGCGATCGAGCGAGCACACCAGTTGCGCGACAAGGCGCTCCATCAGTGCATTCGGCAGGAAGTTGAGGCCGACTACGCATTGCTTGTCGCCAAAGACTATCAACTGGCAATCGACAAGTACACCGAACTCGCCCATGGGGAGTCCGGCGCCACGCTGAACTCCTCGCTGCGTGCCCACTGGATGCTAGTCGGCATCTACAGCGGCGATTGGAACGTACCGCAAGAGTTCGTGGACCCCACGAAGGCGCGGAACCATATCATCCAGATCCTCGCCAACTGGGAAGACTCGCCCGAGGCCAGGTACTACAAGAAAGTGCTGGAGTGGAATGAAGAGACCGGCACACAAAAGCCCTTCTCACCCAAGCGAAGCGACGCGGAGGCGTGGGAGCTAGCGGGGAAATAGAGGGATTACTACAGTCTGGCTAGAAGGTTGGCAGGGTTCTGTTTCGGATGCGTGAGGGGAGCATCGCCGCGGGCGGAGCGGCTCGCAAGACAGCTCGCCCGCTGTGCAGGCCGCCTTGCCGCGGGACGAGCTACGACGAGGGTTATTGTCTTCAAGTTACGAGCGCTGTAGCCGTGCGATCTTGATCGCACCATACGCGATTGCGTCCGCCGACTTTGGCTCGGTACATGGCCGCATCGGCTTGAGCAATCAAGGCGGCGTGATTGGGCGTACCAGCCTGCATCGTTGCCACGCCGAGGCTTGCCGTGATAGGCCGCTGTTCCCAAGATGCCGTTTCCACCCCTCGACGCACACGCTCGGCGATGCGGTTGGCGTCGTCGTCTCCGCAGTTGGGTAAAATTACGGCGAACTCCTCGCCGCCGTAGCGGGCGACAAATGAGTCGGAGCGGCATTCGCTGGTGAGGATCCGGGCGACTTGCTTTAGCACCTGATCCCCCGCGGGATGGCCGAACTCGTCGTTGAATTGCTTAAAGCGATCAACGTCCATCATCAACAGAGAAAGTGGAGTTCCGTAGCGCGTGGCTCGCTTCCACTCATTTTCAAGCGATTCCTGAAACGCCCGATGGTTCTTCAGGCCCGTTAAGCCATCGGTGGTTGCCAGCGATTCGAGCAGCGTATTGGCGACACTCAAATCAGAGTTGCGCCTTGCTAGTTCGCGCTGAGTGTTGACCAGCTCGTTATTCAAGCGACTGAATTCCTCCAGCATTTCTTGCTCGCGTTGGCTATGCTTAGACGCTTCCAGGCGCTCCTCCTTAACCGTGTTCCTCAGCGAGTTGAGTTGTTCGTTCTGGATTTTCATCATCTCGTCGAAAAGCAAATGCAATCCGGCCCGCGACGGCACCCCGCAAATGATGATGCCGTTGTCGGTAACGGCTCCGAAAAGTGACAGGCCCGTCAGTTGGCCGTCGCAGCAAACGTTGAGCTCCCAGCCGAACGTCCCCTCCGTTTCGATGACGGCCTCAAGAAACTTCAGGGCCTTCTTCTGGCTGTCTTGATCTACCAATTCTACGATCGTCGATGCGGAAGGGCGACCTGCTGTAATCCCCATGTCATCGCGGACGATTCGCAGGATCTCGCCCGAGCAATCGCAATGCAACACGATGCCAAAGTTATTGTCTTGGTTGCTCACGTGGACGCCTCCTGACGCATCAGTTGTTCGGCCAAGTCGATTGCGCGCAGGGCGTCGGTCGCGCAGCCATCGGCTCCCATCTCGCGCCACAGGTCAGGGGCGACATTGAATGGATGGCCGCCCACGAGGATGATCAAATCGCGGCACGCCGCGTCGGCGCGTATGACCGCAATCACTTCGGCCACCAAAGCGACGTGGGACAGCAGGGTCGCCGAAATGGCTAGCACGTGCGCCTGCCGATCGGTCACGGCTTGCAAAATACTCGCACTGGGCACGTCGGCACCTAGGTAGAACGTGTCCCAGCCGTCCATCTCGAAGAAGTCTGCGATCATGCGGATTCCAATTTCATGGAGGTCCCCGCCCACGCAAGCCGCTACGACGCGTAGATGCTTTCGTTCGGTTCCAAAAATGAACGCGTACAATTGCGACATGATAAGCTGGGTAGCCGCCGTGCAGAGATGCTCCTGGCCGACGCTGATCTCATTCTGTTGCCATAATCGGCCGACCTCGTACTGCGAGCGCTGGAAGACGTGTAAATAGATGTCTCGCACTGGAACACCCTGCTGAACGGCGTCCATGACAAGCTGACTGGCCCGGCGGCGATCGGCTTGGAGCAAAGCATCCAAGTAGGCTCGTGCCAGGTCCGCTAGCGGCCAATCCGAACTGAGATAACTCGGCGTAACCGAAGGCAGCACAGGGAGACAGCTTAGACCGTCCAGAATATATTGCTCTGTCACGGCGGCTTGGTCGAGCGGCAGCACGTCGGCGAGCGTATGGCGGCAGGCTTCCAGGCTATCTGCGAGATCTTCGACCGGAATTCCCCGCGAGCAAAGAACGATTTTCGCCCACGCCGTGTAGTCTACAAATAGCGCCGATCGCGCCGCGCCAATGGACTGCGACAGCGCTTCTAGATTCCGCTTCACGTCCGCCACACACTTCGATCGGTCACGATCGCGATAGCGGGAAGCCAACTCAGGCCGCAGCATGTAATGCCGAGCCACGATGCGCTCGGCCAACATTTCGCGTTGGTCCAGAATTGCACGGCACGTGTCGAGATTAATTGATTCCATGGAGCAAAATCCTACTACGAGGCAACGTGCTCAAAGAATCGCAGAGAAACACTCTTGGGCACAAGCCGCAACCCCTTGGGAATCCCCCGATGAGACTCTTTGTATAGATGGCTGTGATGCCAGTTCCGATAACTCGATTCGTCTTCCCAGTAAGTGATGAGCCAAATTTCATCACTCGGCCGGTGAGGGTCCGAGGCGGTCGGAGCGACGACTTTATGTGGATCAGCGATTGTGGCAAGTTCCATCACGCCCGGCCCCCGTATATGGCTTGCTCAAGACGGCAAGCACGGTCGATTCACGTAGCGACGAGCCATCCGGCCGTCTGTGGTAACTGTAGGATAAATACGGGCGCCCATCGCCAAGACCTGGCGATTTGACTACGCCATAGTCCAGAGCCCTGTATTGTTGAGAGGTTGTGCCGGTGGGGCCGGATTGTTGGGGGCGTATCGAAGAGGGGGAACGGCGATGCGGGACGGCCGTTATTGGACGAGTCGCACTTGTGGATTGCTGATGATCTGCTCGAAGATGTCGATCAGGCGTTGTTCGTATTCGGCCGGGTTGCCGCTGCCACGGG
>JBGTJT010000236.1:0-2433 GCA_041744995.1 Pirellulales bacterium
CGTCGCTGTCGGCAGGCGCAAAACTACCGCTACCGGCGGTCGTCGAACGGGGTGCTAGTTACGACCTCGAACTGGAATTCTCGATGACCGGCGGCGGGCATACAGGGATCGCCGTCATTTTGCCGTTAGGCAAGGGGAACGGCGCGGTGGTGCTGACGGACGAGAAGTCCAGAAGCCCCACGCAACTGATGCAGATCGACCGACAGACCGGACCGAGCAATCCCACGGCCACCAAAGGACGGCTGCGACCGAATAAGCGGACCAAGTGTCAGATCAAGGTGCAAGTCGATGAAACGGACGTCCGGCTGTTGGCGACCATCGACGGGACGCCGGTGATCGACTGGCGAGGCGCGCAGACGTCGCTGAGCCTGCACAAGACCCTGAGAGTGGGCAACGCAGACCAAATCGGCATCTCCGCGGCCGAGCCGGGGGTTGTGTTTCACAAGGTGGACTTTACGCTCCGCAACGGCGCCGCCTCGAAACCCCGCTAGAGCCATCCAACCAGAAAACACGTCAACATGAACAATCACCTGGAAGCTACGTTCGATTCCTATCACGTCTGGCTGGGAATCCCGCCGGCCGAACAGCCGCCGGACAACTATCGGCTGCTGGGAATCGCGCGGTTTGAAGAGAATCTGGAAGTGATCGAAAGTGCGGCCGATCGGCAAATGGCGCACGTGCGATCGTTCCAGAACGGCAGTCGCGCCAAGGAATCGCAACGATTGCTCAATGAGATCGCTTCCGCACGGGTCTGCCTGCTGGGCGCGACCGCCAAGCAAAAATACGACGTGTCGCTGCGACGGGGATCGGAACAGGCGCTTCGTATCGACAACGGGGCTGCCTTGACGAAGACACCGCTACGGAGGCGTAGCTCACGTCGGGAAACAGGTCGCTTCGCGGTTGAGATTCGATGGAAGCGAGTCGTGGCTTGGACGGGATGCGCCGCCCTGCTCGGCGCAGGCTGCATTCTATTCGCATTGAACTCGAAGCCGAAGGGCGACGAGCCGCACCGTCCGATATCGTCCCATGAACCTAAACAGGCAGCCCACGCGGCGCTGGCGCTACAAGCGGCCCCGCAACGGCAAGTACAGCAGGGGCCGGCACAGTCCGAAGAGGCAACTGAAGCAGGCAGGGACCATGCTCGGGATGTGGACGTTCGCCAAGGACAAGTGGAGGAGCCGGAGGGGTTTGCCGACCTGGCGGCCGAGTTTGACGCGCTGGCGAGTTTGCCACAGAAGACGAGCGTGCAGGAAGGTGATGTCTTCGCTGCGGCGACCGCTCAGCAACAACCGGAGTCGAAGGTGAAGCCGAGAACGGCCCAACCCTCCCGCTTGCCTTTGCCCACGGATGAAGAATTACGCGCAGCGGAGATTGTACTGACTTCGGAAAACAGTGACCTGTTGAAACATGACGGACGCCAACGATCGGCCAAGGAACTGCTGGATCTGGCGAAGTCAGCTAAAGTCGCCCCGGCCGTCCGCTACCGGCTGTTCGAGGTCGCAGCAGAACGGGCTGTCGACGACAAGAACGTCGAGCTAGCATTTCTGGCGGTGGATGAAGCGGCCGTACGATTCGAGATCGATGCTTGGCAGCGCAAGCTTGCTGTGGTGCAGACGCTGAATCAAGGCTTGGTACCGAGTTCGATGTTAAACCCGTTGTCGAGCGGATGTCGTTCTTTAATATCCGAAGCCTTGGCGGCCGGCCGCTTCGAACGGGGTGCGCAAGCCGGAAATTTGGCGATGGAGATCGGGAATCACCCCCAGGCGGGCCATCTGCGAGCCAATGCCAGATTGCTGTCGAATTACACTCGGACGCTTAGCTCGCAGCACAGCGAATACCGAAACGCGCTTTCATCACTACGAGCAAACCCCGCCGATCCGGCGGCGCACACGGGCGTTGGACGCTGGCTGTGCTTCGCGGTCGAGGACTGGCCGCGCGGGTTGCCGCATCTTTCCCAAGGCGTCGACTACAGCCTGGCGCAAGCGGCCAAGCTCGATCTGGCGGCAAGTTCCAGTTCGGCAGAATGCGCCCAGGCGGGGGATTTCTGGTGGGACTTGGCCGAAGGAAAGCCGGTATCAGAGGGCGCCGCCATGAAGCGGCGCGCGCTCCATTGGTATGACGTTGCCTCCACGCAGTCGGAAAACAGCCTGGCCGACGTTCGTATCAGGCAACGGATTGATGAAGCACGGCGGCTCAGCAGGCCATTCCAGATTGGTGGCGAAGACGTATCGAACCCGGTTCCACCAGTTGCCGGGCAAAATCCCCCGAAGTAGACAATATCCCAACCTGAATAAGTAAAAGAGGAAATCATGAAAACAGTGCCAGATGGTTCGTTGCGTCGTTTACTGGGCAAGATCCACCGCGACGAACGGGGCGCGTTGAGCCTGGAGGCGGTATTGATCATCGCGGTGATTGCGTTGCCCGTGCTGATCG
>JBGTJT010000237.1:0-5614 GCA_041744995.1 Pirellulales bacterium
TTCCGTAGCTGTTCCGTAGCTGTTCCGTTGACGACTCCGTAGCAGGCCGTTCCAATGCCCCTGGGTCAACGTCTTAAATCGCAAGATGGGAAAGAATCCTCAGATCTCTTCATCAACCGCCAAACAGCATCGCCCACAAGCTACGGTGTCAACAATTTATCGAACGCCCACAAATGATGTATGCACAAGGCCCGTCAAGGCTTCGAGCAATCGGCCAAAGATATATTCCAATTATCATCAAAAACCATGTCCGCAAATGTCGTTAGATTTCGGTTTAGTAGAGGAGGGTCTGGCCACGGATGGTGAACTATTCGCCCGTTCGCAACCTTCTACCACCCCCAGGTCCATGGAACTCCAACAGCGCCTCTCGGTCGGCCCATCCGACCAACCCATTGAATCTTCCTTATGCCCCGGCGGCCTGGAAATTCTCTATCGCGCCCGCTGCTTCTCACTCGATACCGACAGCAATCAATGGGATTTTGCCGTCGAAATGGCCGAGTTACGTAAGCTGGCCCTGACCAGCACCGATCTTCGCTGGTTGATCCGCAAGGGATACGTGGAGCACTCCTGCGAAGTGACTTTACCGGGAGAAATAGCGAGAAGTTTTCGAACCGGCAGCCAACTGACGTTCTGCGACCGCTCCGCCTTTATTCTCACTGAAGAGGGTGCCGCTTACCTTCAGGCCGCTGCTCCAGTCCATTTGAAGCCCGACATCCGGCCTTCCGCCAATGGCGAAGTCTTTACTCCCTCCATCCCAAACTGGGATGCCGAGTTGCGGGAACTCACTCTGGATGGCAAGATCGTCAAACAGTTTAAGTGGCCCGCGCCGAATCAAGAGATCATTCTCAGCAGCTTCGAAGAGGAAGGCTGGCCGCTTCGCATCGACGATCCCTTGCCGCCCCAGTCCAAACAAGATCCGAAGCGACGACTAAGCGACACCATCAAGGGCCTGAACCAAAAGCAGCAACAAGCGTGGATTCGTTTTCACGGCGACGGTGGGGGAGGCCATTACCTGGGAACACGTAAAATCTGACGTATTCAGCACCAATGGCAACCGATAGTTACCGGCCTCACGCCAAAAGTCGCAGTTCGATCGCGACGGATTGTCTACTCAAACCGTTCCGGAACTCTTCCGTTGCCAATTTCTAGCCGACGACTAAGCTAGAAACAAGGGCACAAACTATTGCGAATAAGTGAGTACAATCCGTGGCGAATTTTTCACGTTTTGTTCCAACCGGGCTGGGCTGGCACCGCGACCTGCCAGATCCGCGTGATTTCACGTTGGAGCACCCTGAGGTCTCGTCTCTAGTTTCACGGTTGCCGGTCAGCGATACCACTCTTCCTCCGAGCATCGACCTCCGCCAAGACGAAGAAGGAATCTATTTTTCGCCGCCGGACGATCAAGGTTCCCTGAACGCATCTTCGGCCTTCGCCTGCTTGGCGCTGGTCGACTATTTTCAGCGCCGGGTTCTGGGGCAAACACTGGACGCCTCCAGGTTGTTTTTGTATCAGATGGCTCGTGCGCTGGAGGACGGGCGTGGTAATTCGAGCATCAGTATTCGCACTACGCTCAAGGCGCTGCGGCGCTTCGGCGCGCCACCGGAAGAGATGTGGCCTTACTGTGTGGAACAGTCGGATTGCCAGCCAAGCGAGCTGAAATTGCTGGGGTTTGCCAAGGATTTCGCGAATCTGATGTACTACCGCCTGGATCTGCCGGAACAGTCTGGCGTTGAGGCGCTCCATCGCGTCAAGTCTTGCCTGGCTGCCCACCTTCCCATTATGTTTGGTTTCCCGGTTCCCCGCAGTCTGACGTCAGACGGGCAAATCCACTTTCGACCAAAATTCGACTCGTATCGGGGCGGTCAGGCCGTGCTGGCCGTCGGCTATGACGACCGCCGCTTTGCAGGCAACCAAGGCGCTCTGCTCGTTCGCTTCAGTTGGGGGCTCTCCTGGGGCGAAGCGGGCTACGGCTGGCTGCCCTACTCGATGGTGACGCGCCGCCATGCCAGCGATTTCTGGACGATTGTCAGTGAAAAATGGCTTGACCGGACCGAACTTTGCATGCCCCGCCTGGATTGCTTGAACCACCATGCCGAGCATCATCAAGTTTGATGCTCGCAGCAGCAACTTCAGACGGCAACTGCAAAAGGAGTCGCACCGCCCTCGGCGTAGCTGCCGGGCGTGGTGCGAAGCGTTGGCGTCCGCTGAAGCACCGCGGCGAACGCACTTAGAGCGGTTCCATTTTAGGTCTGGCGCTATCTGCGTAAGGCAGGTAGCATGGGGATTGTCTCAAGGAGGTGATCTTTGTGAAGCCATACAGTGCGGAGTTTCGGGCCGAGGTGTTGGACGCGTGCGACGCAACGAAGGAACGAAGGCAGTGGCGTTGCGGTTCAAGGTGTCGGAATCGTGGGTGCGATTCATCAAACAAATGCGTCGCGATAAAGGCGCAGTGGCACCAACGAAACGCAGCCCTCCCAAGCCGAAGTGGCACGCTTGGTCGGACTGGCTGTTGAGGAAACTCATAGAGCGGCCCGACATTTATGCGTGAGTTGCAATCTGAATTAAAGGCAGAACGCGGTGAGAGGCTGGCCTGACGACAATCTGTATCGCCTGTCGGGAGTTGGAGCAGTCTCGCAAGAAAAAGACGCTGATCGCCAGCTAGCAGGATCGTCCGGACGTTGCTGAAAAACGCGCCCAGTGGAAAGCGTCGCAGGCGGAAATCGATCCGGAGCAGGTCGTTGTTATCGATGAAACGTGGGCCAAAACCAATATGACGCGTCGTTATGGCCATGCTCCGATCGGCTCGCGTTTGATCGAGGAAACGCCCTGCGGTCGCTGGGAGACGACCACTTTTCTCGGCACGCTGCGGGCCGAGGGGTTTGTGGCTCCGCTGACGATCGATGGAGCGATCAACGGTGCGCAGTTCCGAGCTTGGGTGGAACAGCATCTGGCTCCCACGTTGCGCCCAGGCGATATCGTCGCCATGGACAATCTCTCCAGTCACAAGGTTGCCGGAGTGCGCGAAGCGATCGAGGCGGTCGGTGCTGAGTTGCGTTACTTGCCGCCGTATCTACCCGACTTGAACCCGATCGAACTGGCATTCTCTAAACTTAAGAAACTCCTCAGCGACGGTGCCACGCGAACCACCGACAAGCTCTGGAAATTATGCGGCCAAGTTCTCGACGCATTCACCGAAAGCGAGTGCCGCAATTACTTCAAACACTGCGGATACCGCCAGACCTAGAATGAAACCGCTCGAGTACCGCATCTCTCTTGTTGAGTTTGCTTACTTTGCGGCTTGCCGGTGGTAACAATTCGGCAGTCCGCCCAGCCGTTCTTTAAAATTCGATCGAGGCACTCTCGTTTCAGCGAATCGAGGAATCGGTTTTGCTGCTGGAGAGTATTGCCGACCGACTGGTCGCTGACCTCGTGGCCGAGATTCCATACGGTGGCGGCCAGGCGAATCCCATTGCGAGCGGTAAACGAAACAAGGAAGCCGGGTAGAGAATTTCTTTCCCATTTGGTTCCGTAGTCGTTCCGGTCTGGTTCCGTAGTCGACCTCTGGTTGCCGTGGTAGATTCTCGGCAGTCGTCGAGCGCAGGCAGACCACGATGCGTGGTTGGTCAGGATGACCGAAGAGTGTGCCGGCAGGAAAGCGCGACGGGCGGCGCGATTTGGAGTGACGAGCGGGCCAGTAGGTAGCTGGCGGTTCGGCTCCCGTCTCCAGCGAACAGCGCGAGGCGTCATAAGCCTCGCGCGGCATTCTCATGAAAACCACCCCTCACTTCCGCGCTACCGGTACGCGCCGACAGGCCGCTTGCTGGTTGACCACCCTCGTACTTACCACAACTGCTCTCTGTGCAACGCATACGGTCGCGATGGCCGACAAGCGGCCGACGCTCAAGAACCTGCACGACGCGGTGGCGGCCGAGAAGTACCACGAGGCCCGGCAAATCGCCAACGGGCTGCTGCAAAGCGGCGACCCGGCGGTCCGCGGCCAGGTGGCCCGACCGCTAGGCCGGATCATGCTGGCCACCGGCGACACGGCGGGGGTGGAAGCGTATTTCAAGACGCTCAAGAAGGCCAAGCTGGACGAAGGGGCCCAGGAGTTAATCAAGGTCTACCAGCTTTGGAAGAAAGCGCTCGACGGCAAAACAGATGAAGCGATCGCCGGTCTGCAAGCGATCACCAAGCTCGACAAGCCGACCTACGGAGCGCTGGAAGCGGCCGACATTCTGGCGATTCTGCAACTGCAGCGGGATCAGCGTGAAGCGGCCCAGAAGACGGTCGACGCCGCGTTGCAGGTGATCCAGTACAACGACTTCAAGGATCCGTACATCGAGCGGCTGCTGCGGGGGCGGATGTCGAGCAAGTGGTTCGTCGGGGGCGGGGAGGCGGAGCGGCTGTATAACGAAGCCGAGGCACTGCGGAAAACTGAAAAATTCGCCGACGCGGGCAAGCTGTACGCCCGGGTGCAGGCGACATACCCGGAAACCGTGTTTGCCGACGCCTCGGGCTTCCGAATTGGCCAGTGCTTTGTGGGGCTGGGGCAGCCGCAGCGGGCCGAGACGCACTGGCGGGGATTTGTCGACGCCAAGCCCAAAGGGCCTTGGCGGGGGCAAGCGTTGGGGGCGCTGGCGGAGGACGCCCTGATCAACAGGCTCGATTTCGATTCGGCCACCGAGCACCTGCGGGCGGCGGCCAATACGTTCGAGCTGGGCGTCGATGAAACGGCGCTGCCTTCCTGGCGGCAGGCGGCCACCGATTTCTATCTGCAGCAGGGGATGCTTGCGATTGCCCGGCGGCAGTACCCGGACGGGGTCACGTCGCTGGCCAATGCTTGGCGGCAGCGGGGGCACGGGCAGGCGGAGGTGGCCAAGTCGATCGAGAGGTTTCAGGAGATTGCCGGAGAGCGGGCGGACGTGTTGCCGGAGGAACTGTACCAGAGCGACAGCGGGGCGCAGGCGGCCAACGGGGTGGGCAAGCTGCTGGTGATGATGGAGCGGTACGACGACGCCCGTAAGATGTTCGCGGCAGTGGTTGAAGGCGCACGAGCCAGCCGTTCGGCCCCGCACCGCTCGTATGCCGCGGTGGAACTGGCCCGCATCTACTTCCGCGAGGAAGAGTACGACCAGGCGAAGAAAGGCTATCAATACAGCCTGAGTCAGCACGACAAGGCCGCATGGCACGACGAGACGTTGCGGGAGTTGGCGCTGCTGATCGAGCGGGCCGCCCGTGAAAAGTACCGGTCGGTGTTGGCCGGGCTGAAAAAAGAATCGCAGGGCAAACTGTCGGCCCAGGCGAGGCAAGTTCCCTCGGCAGCGTATCTCAAGGCGCGGGCCGAGGCGGTGCCGTACTGGGCGGGCATCTTCCAAAAGTTCCCCGCCAGCCCGCACCTGCCGCAGGCCCTGTTCCATATGGGGCAGTTATACGTCGAGGCGGGTAAATACGAGTGGGCCAGCACGTCGTTTGTGAAGTTGACGGCCGATTATCCACAGAGCGCCTGGACCGGCGACGCGCACGTCTGGCTGCTCGATGTGAAGCTGGAACGGGAATACGACCTTGCCGGGGCGCGGGAGCACGCCCGCGCGGCGCTGGCCTGGCTGGCGCAGCT
>JBGTJT010000238.1:0-4141 GCA_041744995.1 Pirellulales bacterium
CCGAGCATGAAGAACTGCATGCCCACGATCACGGCCATCACGCTCAGCAGCAGCAGCGGATTGCCGGTCATGTTGACGCCGCCGAACAGTTTCATGGCGATGGTCGCCATCACCGACGCGCCGCCGCACAGGCAGGCCAACAGGCCCGCGCCGCCGAATAGCTTCATGGGGCTGGTCGAGTAGCGGATCATGTACTTCACCGTGATCAAATCGAGGATCACCCGAAAGGTGCGCATGATGCCGTACTTGGTTGCTCCGTAGCGGCGGGGATGGTGCCGGGCGACCACTTCCACGCACCGCGCGCCCTGCCAATGGGCCAGAATCGGAATGAAGCGGTGCATCTCGCCGTACAGATTCAAATCCTCGGCGATCTCACGGCGAAACACCTTCAACGTGCAGCCCAAATCGCGGACCGGGAAGCCGGTGATTTTCGAGATCAGCCAGTTGGCGCACAGCGAGGGAATGCGACGATTGAGCAGGGCGTCTTGCCGGGTTTTGCGCCAGCCGTGGACCAGGTCGTACCCCTGCTCCAGTTTGCGGAGCATCAGGGGGATGTCTTGCGGATCGTTCTGCAGGTCGCCGTCCATGGTGGCGATGGCGTCGCCGGAAGCCATTTCGATCCCCGCCCGCATGGCGGCCGTTTGGCCGAAGTTGCGGCGGAGTTCGACGACCTTCACGCGGTCGTCCCGTTCCGCGATGCGGTCGAGTTCCTCCGCCGAGGCGTCGCGCGAGCCGTCGTTGACGAAAATGATCTCATACGGACATTCCAGTTCGCCAAGCGCCTCGCTGACCGCATCGTAGGTGAGCGGGATGTTCTCGGCTTCGTTGTAGATGGGAATCACAACCGATAGGCTCATGGCCAGACATCCTTGTCTTGCTGAGGTCGCCCTAATGTAAGGAGAGATAGTGTACAGCGACGGCCGAATCTGGCCAGACGAGTTTTTTGCTTTCCCGCCTCCCGTAGCGAGCCGCCGACCCGGCCGAATCGGCCCGTTTGCGTCAGCAAGGCGCCGCCGCCAGCGGGCACGCCGCTTCTCGTGGACGAAATCGGAAGCTAGAATCATTCTAGCCGTTCTGCAAAACGCCCCACCCGCGCGAACCTGAGTTCGCCCGCGGGGGGTCGGAGTATAGGAGCCTTCCGGAGGGTAAGCGAACTGGCTAGCGGCCACACTGGAAATGTGGTGCCCCGCAAGGGGTTGCGGGTTCGAATCCCGTGCCCTCCGCTTGATATTGCTGCGAAGTCGCAAGTGCTTACTTAGTAGTGACTTGCGCCGGAGAGTTGTTTTGGCACCGTTAAGTTGTGCCGAAACGGAATCGAATCAGCCGCCTCACCGTCGACTTTACGCTCAATCGTGCGAGGCTCGGCACCTCCTTATTTTGATTGCTTCTCAGCCTGTCCAGCGGAGCGTCCGCCGGTTTTACTGAGGAAGTTCAGGCTATTCATTCGGCGCTGCGCTTCTTCGTCGTGGCCATCTCCAGGTTGCGGTAAGCAGGAGAAAGTCAGCGACGCAGGGAGAGTTCAGTGCATATTCAGGAACTGTCGGACAAGTTGTCGCGGCTATTATCCCCTACGGGAGGGAAGTCGTCGCGGGCAGTGTCCGCCGATGAACGGCCGTTACGGGAGGAGCTTTTCAGCGTCAATCAGCTCGAGCAGCATGCAAAGTTGGTTGCCGCTTCGCACCGATTGACCGCTAATCGAGCGCGTGACCGGTTGTTGCCGCGACTAGACGAGAACCAGCGAGTACTGGTCGAGACTTACGATCTGGTGGCGGCGGCCTCCCAACAAAACCGACCGATCGAGCCGGCTGGGGAATGGCTGCTCGACAATTTCTACCTTATCGAAGAACAAATCCGCGCGATTCGGCGACTGCTCCCTCCCTCGTACAACCGTGAGTTGCCGCGACTGGCTAGTGGACCGGCCGCCGGTTTTCCGCGGACGTATGGTATCTCGTTGGAACTGATCGCGCATGTCGATGGGCGCGTCGATGCCGCCGGTCTCAACAGCTTCGTCACCTCGTATCAGTCAGTCCAGACCCTCAAGCTCGGCGAACTCTGGGCGCTTCCGCTGATGCTGCGGTTGGCGCTGATCGAGAATCTGCGGCGCGTGGCGGTGCGAATCGCCGCGGCACGACGCGACCGCGATCTGGCGGACGAATGGGCGGAGCGGATGGTCGACGTTGTCGAGCAGCAGCCCTCGGATTTGATTCTGGTGCTGGCTGACATGGCCCGCGCCGACCTGACCTTTTCCGGCGCGTTTTTGTCCGAGTTGACCCGCCACTTGCAGGGTCAGAACCCGAACTTTGCTTTGGTGAAGAGCTGGCTCGAACATCACCTGGATGAGCAAGGTCTGACGATCGAGCAACTGGTGCGCGCCGAGGGACAATCGCAGGCGGCCGACCAAGTGTCAATCGGCAACAGCATTCACAGCCTGCGGTTTTTGAACTCCAACGATTGGCGCGAATTCGTCGGCCAGCAGAGTCTGGTCGAACAGACACTCGCGGGCGATCCGGCGGGCGTTTACGCGGGGATGGACTTTGCGTCGCGCGACCGCTATCGACACGCCGTCGAAGGGATCGCCCGGCGGAGTCCATTAACCGAGTACGAGGTGGCGCGGCTGGTGGTGCGGTTGGCCGCCGAGCGCGCTGACGAAATCCCCGACCAGCGCGCGGCTCACGTTGGCTACTACCTGATCGATCGAGGTCGCCCGGAATTGGAACGGGAGGCCGAGATGCGGCTCTCTGGGGCGGTCGTGCTCGATAAGCTGCGGCGACGACTTCCCCTGACCTGTTACCTTTCCACCATCCTGCTGGTGATGCTGGCGGCGACCCTGTTGTTTTTGCGCTGCCTGCAACCGTATCAAGCTCCTTGGCCGGCGCTCTTGCTGCTGGTCGGTCTGGGGCTGATCTGCGCGGCCCACCTGGGGCA
The DNA here is from genome assembly GCA_041744995.1 of Pirellulales bacterium. Taxonomy (GTDB): domain Bacteria; phylum Planctomycetota; class Planctomycetia; order Pirellulales; family UBA7805; genus JBBDLY01. The sequence goes on from JBGTJT010000238.1 coordinate 2,926, forward strand.
GGGAATTGCCAACTGGCTGGTGATGCAGTTGCTCAGTCCGCAATCGTTGCCCCGCATGAACTTCGAAAAGGGAATTCCTCCCGAGCAGCGAACGCTGGTGGCGATTCCCACCATGCTCACCAGCCCTGCGGGCGTCGAGCATTTATTGGACGGGCTGGAGGTCCGGTATCTCGCCAACCGGGATCCGTCTCTGCACTTTGCCTTGCTGACGGATTGGGTCGATGCCGCGGAAGAGACGCTGCCGCAAGACGCGGAACTTGTGCGGCTGGCGCAGGAGGGGATCGAGCGGTTGAACGGGAAGTACGCGCATATTCGCCCGGATATCTTTTATCTTTTTCACCGGGCGCGGCGGTGGAATGCTCAGGAGCGAGTCTGGATGGGCTACGAGCGCAAGCGCGGCAAATTGGCCGATCTGAACGCGATGCTGCGCGGCGCGACAGACCGTTTTGTGGAAGTCGTCGGCTCCACCGCGGTGTTGCCCAGCGTTCGGTATGTCATCACGCTCGATACCGACACGCAGTTGCCCCGCGACTCGGCGCGCGAGATGGTGGCGACCCTCGCGCACCCGCTCAATCGGCCGAACTTCGATGCTACTGTCGGCCAAGTAGTGGATGGCTACACTATTCTGCAGCCCCGTGTCGACGTCAGCCTGCCCAGCGCACAACAGTCGCGATTCGTGCAACTGTATGCGGAGGAGTCAGGCATCGATCCGTACACGCGCGTTGTGTCGGACGTCTATCAGGATTTGTTTGGAGAAGGCTCGTTCATTGGAAAAGGGATCTACGACGTCGATTCCTTCGAGGCTCGATGCAGCGACTTCCCCGAGAACGCGATTCTCAGTCACGACTTGATCGAAGGCGCGTATTCTCGTTCAGCCCTGCTCAGCGATGTGACGCTCTACGAAGAGTATCCCTCGCGTTACGCCGGGGACATTGCGCGACGGCACCGTTGGATGCGGGGCGACTGGCAGATTTCTCCGTGGTTGCTGCCGTGGGTGCGCGGGCGGTCGGGCCAGTATGTTCGCAACCCCATCTCGGCCCTGTCGCGGTGGAAGATTTTCGACAACCTGCGACGCAGTCTGACGCCGCCGGCGACCTTGTTCTTGCTGCTCGTCTCGTGGTGCATTTCGCCGATGCTTGCGGCGGCCGCGCTGCTGTTTGTGACAAGCGTGATCTTACTCCCCACGCTGCTGGCGGCGGTCTCCGACCTGCTTCGC
>JBGTJT010000239.1:0-4093 GCA_041744995.1 Pirellulales bacterium
CCTCCTTGGGTGGAATGGCGTTTTTTATTCAACCATTCCGTTCTACCACGGGAGGTCCACTTTTTGGCAAGCTAGCACGCAACACAACTCCTTGCGCCACCGCGTGCTAGCACGCGAGGGATGCGAGTTACACCCTAATCAATAGGTAGAGCCGCACGATATCCAGGAACCGGCGCCGATGACCAGAACCGCACGCCAGCAAGAATTCACCAAACGGTTCGCCGAATGCGAGCGGGAATTGCTGGGCTACATCCTCACGATGGTGCCCAGCCACGCCGATGCGTTGGACGTGCTGCAGGAGGCTGCGGCGGCCATGTGGCAGAAGTTCGACGAGTACCAGACAACCGGCTCGTTCCGCAGTTGGGCCTATCAATTCTCGCATATCCAGGTGCTCAAGTATCGCGAGCGGCAGCGCTATCGCGATTGGATGCTAAAACCGTTCGACGAATCGGTTGTCGCGGCCCTCGTTTCCGCCCGCGAACAGCACGAAGCTGTGCTGGAACTCCGCCGCGGGGCGTTGGAAAAGTGCCTGGAGAAGTTGACTTCCGAGCAAAACGACCTGTTGCAAACCCGCTACTGGAATAAAACCACCCTCCGCGAAGCGGCCGCCCGCGCCGGCTGCTCCGAAGATCGCCTGCACCGGCAATTGAATAAAATCCGCGGCCTGTTAAGGAAATGCATCGACCAGACCCTCGTGGCGGAGGGGACTGTGTAATGGCAGCACCCCGCACGGAAAGGGAAATGCAAGAACTGCTGGGGCGCCTCTGCGATGAGCGTACCACGCCGGACGAAGTCGCTTGGCTGGCGGAGATGCTTCGGCGCGGTGGCCGCGAGCGGACATGCTACCTGGAGTTCATGGCCGAGGAAGCGGCGCTGGCGGCGCAGGCAACGTTCGCGGCGCGCTCGCCTGATTTGACAGGTTCGTCCTTGGTCGATCTCGAACTGGTGTTTGGTCGTCAGGCGGAACTAGCAATCGAATCGGTTTCCGAGAGCGTCGCTCCCGCCGTGCAGGCGCAAGTCGAACGGGCCGGCACCCTCGGCCGCCTGTGGCAAGCGGGCTGGCAGCGGCTGCATCATGTGACGCCGGTGTCGTTGCTGATCTCGGCGATTTATCTGACCCTGTTTTTAGCGTTGCTAGCCCTCTGGCAAGTTCCTGGCTGGCAACCTTCGCCTGAGACACCCGGCGGTCAGACGAAGCAGTACGTGGCGCACGTCTCCCGGGCGCTCGATGCGACCTGGTCGGACGATTCCGGATTGGTCGAGCAGCCCGTCCGTGATCTGGCTGCGGGCGAGCCGCTCCATCTCGACACAGGCTGGGCGGAGATACGCTTTTACAGCGGCGCGGCGGTACTGGTGCAGGGGCCGGCCCGCCTGCGACCCCAGGGTGAAAACCGTCTCGAACTGCTGTTGGGCAGTATCACTGCCCGCGTGCCCCCCGCGGCGGTCGGCTTTACTGTCGAAACGGCCGAGGCCACGCTGGTTGATCTGGGGACGGAATTCGGCATACGGGTCGATGGTGGGCGGCAGCTCGACGTCGAAGTGTTCGACGGCCGTGTCCGGCTAGAGTTGCCCGGTCGGTCGCAACAGAGCGACGCGATGGAACTTGGCGCCGGCCAAGCGGCGCGGGTGGTCGCGGGCCGCCTATCGCCCACCGAAGCGGGCGGCGGGACTCGGTTCGTTCGCCGGATGCCGCTGATGCGGTATGGTCCGTACGCCCGCGCGGTGCTCGCCGAACGGCCACTGGCATATTATCGCTTCTCCAGCCTAACTTCGGAGGAAGGGGATCGTTTCAGTCCGCGGGAAGTACGTGCCGGACAGGTCGCTCCCGCGCCCGGGCTGAATCGCGCCAGCGGTTTTGGGGGTTTGGAAGAGATGAACCATTGGGCCAACTTCGACGGCGGCGGGCGGAGCTATCTCACGGACCTGAAAACAGGCTGGGGCAGCGAGGCGGGCACGATCGGCTACTGGCTACGGATGGACGGGGACGGGCATTCCACCCAAACGCAACTGTTCGCCAGTGGCGACGGGACGGGCAGCTTCGGCGGCGCGGGTTCCGGCGGTTGGATCGGCACCTTCAGTCGATTGGACGGCAGCTTCGGCATCAGCATCAATGGCGTACAGATCGAGAGCAGACTGGGCGCGATCGAACAGCCTGCGCAATGGAATCACATCTTCTACACCTGGCAGAGCGGCGAGCAGCCGGACACCAGCCGAATCGCGATCTATCTCAACGGGAACCTCGTCGCCGCGGCCGACGACCTGCACTGGGAGGCGTTCACTGTCGGTGCCGCCGGGTTTGGCAAGGAACTGTCGGGCGACACCCGGCTGTTCAAAGGTTCGGCCGATGAAGTGGCGATCTTTGAGCGCGCGTTGTCGGCCGAGGAGGTTCGCAACTTGTATGCGGCTGCCGTGACGGAAACGACCGCATCGGATAAACCGCCGCCGCCAGAAGCAGATCTCCGTGACTCCACTCCAGTTGAATCAACAAAAACAAGCTCGTAATCATCTAATCCGTCCGTTTGAATAGAGGAAGCGATCCCATGAATGCTAAAACCATTTTTCTGTCTCTGGTCGTACTTGGTTCCCTGTTCACCTTGGTGGGCCATGCGAGCGCAGGTTTGATTCGGCATTATCGATTGGAATCGATCACTTCGGGGATTACCGCGGACGCCACGGGCAATTCGATCGGCACCGTGAATGGCACGCCAGGAGTTGCCTCGGGCATTCTCGGAAACGCGTTCGATTTTACGGGATTGGACAGCCAGTACGTTGAGTTCAACGATCCCTTCTTTGGCGCCACCAATCTCACGCTTTCCTATTGGATGAGTCGGGACACGTCCGGCAGGAATGACGGTCCCGCAGGCAATTGGAATCCGCCCTCAACGAGTACCACGGTGTTGACAAGAACCACCGGCAACACGCTCGATACATTTTTGCGGAGATCCGACGGCGCCCAGACCGGCGGCTCGACTGGTTTGACCGTAGGCACAGGATTTCACAATGTGGTCGTGACGTACGATGGCACGAACTTTCGGTCCTTCGTGGACGGAGTTGAAGGCACTACCGCGGTGTTCCCGCTGGGGCTGGGACAGACCGTCGGCGTCGGCTCGCCACTGCCGTTCGTCATCGGTGGCAGCGGCAGCTCGGAACGCAATATGGACGGTCTGGTCGACGACTTGGCCATGTGGAACAACACGCTCGACATGGGGCAAGTCCGTTCAATCCACGGCCTGGCGACGACCGCGGCGCTTAACTACGACGCTGGAAACGCTCAATCACTGTTCAATGTGTTCGACGAAACGACGGCCAGTGAAACGATCAGCGGCAAGACCTGGACCAAGACCGGCGCGGGCATGCTCAACGGCGCCCCCGGCGACGTCGTCTGGCTGGGGGGCAACGACTACGGGTTGGTGCTCGATAGCGAGGGCCGAGGCGTCGCCACCAAGGGCGGCAGCCTGCAGAGTTTTCAGAGCTATCAGATCGACATCGATTCGACCGACGGAGGGGGCGGACCGATCGAAACCGCGCCCGGTTGGGTCTCGCTCGACGCCAGCGGCGCCTCCAACAGCGCTACGGTCACGGTCAACGGCGTCACGTTTCAGCCGTTCAGTGCGGCTGGCTCACGCATTCGCCGCAGTGGCGGCTCCCCGAACCCCAATGCACTGACAAGCGATTTCTTATTCGAAGACGGAGCCAATGCAGCCGTCGGCTTGCTGTTCGGCGGCGCGGGCGATTTGGTTGCCGGCACCTGGGAGGTCGACGTTTATATTTGGGACGCGGATTTCCCGAATATCGGCAATATGATCGTGGGTTATCGCGAAAACGGCAGTGAAACGATCATCAGTAGTCTGGTCACCGCCGATCCGACGAACCCCGCCATCACCTTTTCCTTCGTGAGCGACGGCGTCTCCGCATACGACCTGTTCGTACGCGAAAACAACGCTGGCGATCGGGTGCGTTTGAACGCGGTACGGCTGACCCTAGTGCCGGAACCCCAGGCATATGCCCTGTTCGCGTTCGGCTTGATTGGTTTAATCCTGATGCATATTCGCCGCCGCAAACGGGCGGATGGCGCGGCTTGATCGCCCCGAAT
>JBGTJT010000240.1:0-5761 GCA_041744995.1 Pirellulales bacterium
CTTCGATAGTAGCAGTCATGTTTATGCTCTCTCAAGCTGTGGGATATACGGTGAGACCAGCGATTCGCCTCGGGGCCAACGGAGAAGAATTGCGCGACAAATACGCAAACTCTTCCGGCGTCGCGGGTGAGGCGTCGGGACGTGTGTCGAACAGATGCTGGTTTTGCGGAAGCTCGTTAGCTTCCGGAACTCAAAATCAGCCTATTCTCTGTTGCATACGTCCTGAGGTTCGCCACAAGCCTTGCCCTGTCGAACGACAACCTAACGGCGTCCGTTCGACATTCGCGGGCGTGACCGGCACAGGTACTCGTTTGAGACCGAACGGCATATTGAGCCGCAGACTCGCGAGTAGATTTGCCGCGGCATAGGATGCAGAGGCGGCAAATGCGCGCAGTCGATCCCAATGCATATCACGACCGCCGGCGACGATTTGGGCCTTGCGGCAGCCAATAATCGATTCGCGGGTGCGGAATGTGAAAGTAACCATTGGTCACTCCTGCGCGGTGCGCGGTTGGAGAGAGAATGAAACGATTGACAAAAAATACTTGGCCCGCCTGCCAGCAGGCGGGCCACATAACCAGTCTACTCTATCGGTCGAACCAATGCGATAGTTCGGCCGATCCCACGCTGGCTTTTCGGCCGACCCCGGCGTCGACGACGCATACCGGGTAGACTTCGAGCCTGCGTGTACCTATAGATGCAGCCGGCAGAGATAGGTTCGCAAAATTCCGAAAAATTGTTGCAAACGGATAAATCGCCCTGCGGAGATCTATCGCAAGTCGTTGTCAACTTGTCACTTGCAGCCGCGATAATTCTCAGCCGAGGAACCGAACGAACTCTACCGCGTTCAGCGGGGAAGTCGCACGACGATCCGGCCGATGGCTTGCCCCGCCTTGAGGCGGCCGGCATATTCCGCGACCTGATCGAGATCAATTTCGGTCTGTAATAATTCGTTCAGTCCCGCGGGCCGCCACGGTTCGGCCAGCTTTTCCCAGATCATCCGCCGTTGCGGCATCGGCGTATCGACCGAGTTGATGCCGGCCAGCGTTACGCCGCGGAGGATGAATGGATAGACGGTTAGGTTCAAGTGGTCGCCGCCGACCAGGCCGCATGCGGTGACACAACTGTGCGGACCGGCGCCGCGGAGGATTGTTGCTAGCAGGTCGCCGCCAACGGTGTCGACGGCCGCCGCCCAGCGAGCCTTGAGTAGTGGGCGATCGCCGGCCTCGTGCAACGCCTCGCGACCGACGATCTCTGCCGCACCGAGCCGGCGCAACAAGTCGTGGGCCGCCGACTTGCCGGTTACGGCGGTTACGCGATAGCCCAGCCGGGCGAGGATCGCCACGGCGATGCTGCCGACTCCTCCACTGGCGCCGGTCACCACTACGTCGCCGGCCTCCGGCGCAACGTCGTGGCGTTCGATTTCCGCGACGCACAGCCCGGCGGTAAATCCGGCCGTGCCATAGATCATGCACTCCTGTAGCGACAAGGGGGCGGGGCGGGGCACGACGATCTCGGCCGGTACACGCACGAATTGGCTCAGTCCGCCCCAGATGCGTTCCCCCAACCCGCCGCCGGTGATGATCACTTCATCTCCTGAGGCGTAGCGCGGGTCATTCGATTCGACGACCACGCCGGCGGCGTCGATGCCCGGCACGTGAGGAAAAGCACGCACGACGCCAGGGTGTCCCTCCAGGGCCAAGGCGTCCTTGTAGTTGAGGGAAGAATAAAGCACGTGAATGGTAACTTGCCCCGGCGGCAGTTGATCGAACGAGAGCGTCTCGATGGCGGCGGTGATCCGACCGGCCTGCGACTTGCGGACCAGCATGGCCTGAAAGGATTCATGCGGCATGAGGCTTCTCCGTCGAGGGGGCATCGCAACCCGTCGCAATCAGTTGTTCCGCGAAAGACAAATCACGTGTAACGTGGCGCAGGCAAACCGCATCATACCGTATGGAGGGGCGAAAACACGTCGGTGGGCTAAGTTGACGGTTTGCGCCGCCAGGCGATATAATTTGAGTCGATTACGACTATAATTCGGGTCGATGTACGACCGTCGCGACCAAGTCACATTTAACGGACCAGATTGAGGAGTGGAAGCAATGGGAAGCGTAGCAGATCTCAGCGACGATGCCTTTCAGCAGGAAGTGCTTCAGAGCAAGCAGCCGGTGTTGGTGGACTTTTGGGCGCCGTGGTGCGGACCGTGCCGAATGGTCGCCCCCACCGTTGAGGAGTTGGCCAATGAGAATTCCGAGTCGGTCAAGGTGTTCAAGATCAACATCGACGACAGCCCCGGCGCGGCGGAAAAATACGGCGTCAGCAGTATCCCGACCCTGATGGTGTTCAAGAACGGTGAGGTCGTCGACCGCTTTGTGGGAGTGCAAACGAAGGCCCGCCTGCAACAAGCGCTGGATGCCGCCCAGGCGTAGTTCGTCCTAGGCGTGCAGTTCGGCTGGCGCCGAGGTTTCAGGCGGCATTGCGACCATTTCCGGTAGTACCGGCTCCAAGTCGCCGGCGGTGATGAGTGGCGCGTCGGGTTCGATGACCCGCATGCTCCGCCAGCGCCCTTGCAGAAAGCGTGCGCAATAGATCACTGCCAGCGTGATAATCCAGGCGGTGAGTATCCACCAGCACCAATACAGCCCCAGGTCGAACCACTGCACGCCGGCATAGCCGAACAGCACCGGCAGCGGCGAGGTGACGGCGGTGACAATCAACACGAACCGCGTGTCGCCGGCCCCCTTTAGCGCCGAGACGAACACGATCTGGATTGCGTCGAACAGACAAAATGCGGCCACGAACCGCAGCAGCCAAACCGTGGTATCGGCCAGCGGTAAAAATTCCTCCGGCGATTTGCCACTGGCGTAACCGAGCAAGAACAGCCGCGGGACGCCCAGATAAAGCACCGCCATCACGCCGCTGTAGACCAGCGCCAGGGTCAGCGCCGAATAGGTTCCACGGGCGGCCAGATGCGGCCGGTCGCCGCCCAGTTGCTGCCCGACGACCGTCGCCACCGCGATTCCCAATCCCAGCAGCGGAATGAAGGCGACGCTATTCACGTTGAAGGCCATGGTCGTGGTGACCATTGCGTCCTGTCCGAGTTTGCCGACCAGGAAGATGAATAACGTGATGCCGGAAACCTCCACCAGCATCTGCACGCCGTTCGGTCCGCCGTATTTGAGCATCCGTGCCAGCAGCGGCCGATCGAACCTGCGGCCCATGACAAAGCCAAAGCGCTCGCTATTGTCGCCGCGATGCATCAGATACCAGTAGCCGGCCACCCGCCAGAAGGCGGCGACCACGGTCGCCCAGGCGGCCCCCTCGATGCCTCCCTCGGGAAAGCCGAGATACCCAAAGATAAAGACGTAATTGAGAATGATGTTGACCAGCGACGACGATCCGTCGACCCACATCACCGTATACATTTTTCCCTGGCCGGTGAAGAACGCACTGAAGGCGGCCGCTAGAATCGTCGGTCCGGCGCCGAAGGCGAGAATCTGAAAGTAGAGCACTTCCGCGACGACGACGTCCGGTTCGTGCCCCGTGGCGCCGAACAGCGCCGGCGCCATCCAGATCGACAGCAAAAACAGCGGCGTAAACAGCAGTGCGACCCGTCCGCCGGCGAACACGGCCAGCCCCACGCGCTCGGGGCGATTGGCGCCGAGATACTGGGCCACGAAGGTGTTGACGTAGCTGGCGATTCCCAGCGGCAGGCAGAGCATGGCGAAATGGGCCATGCCGGCCGGCATGGCGGCGGCCATCGCCACGGGGGAGTACCACAGCAGGAACATGCGGTCGGTAAAGTGCGAAATCGACCAGGTCATGGTCGAGATCATCAACGGCAGCGCCAGCAGCAGCACCTCGCGTCCGCCGCAACGGCGCGACCACCAGGAACCGGCATCGTCCCCTTCGTCGGTAGTAAGTTGCCGCTGCATGACTCGCCTCGAATTCCCTGTTGCCTCATTTCTATTTTCCGCCGTGGCGAAGGACTCCGCTAGAGCAATAAAGTTCGCGCCGCCGCCAACTTGCTCCACAAATCAGCGAAAACGGTCCCGCGCATCTCCGGAAAGGGTTGCCCACTACCAGCGGATGGATTATTTATGGAACGATCCCACTTCATCCTTGGATTGCCGCCATGCCAGCACGGAAATCGACTCGCGAATCGCAATTTTCCCGACGGAGCCTGCTGCAAGTCGGCGCTGCTGCAACGGCCGGGGTTTATCTGGGGACGCGCGCCACGCGAGTCCGCGGCGAAGAGAAGGCCGCGGGGCTGCGGGTGATGTCGTACAACGTGTTTCACGGAGGCACCCGGTGGGAACCGCTGGAGCAGACGGCCGCCGTCATCAAGGCCGCGCGGGCCGATCTGATCGGCGTGCAGGAAATCAAGCAATCTGGCCCGCGTTTGGCCGAACTGTGCCAGTTGCACTGGTACGATCAAGGCGATGAAGATTGCGGCATTCTTTCGCGGTTTCCCATCGTCGAGCACGATCCCAAGCGGTGGGGCGCCGCAGTGGAATTGCCGGGCGGCAAGCGCGTGTGGCTGTTCAATTGTCATCTGTCGCATGCCCCCTACCAGCCTTATCAGTTGGCGAATATCCCCTATGGAGAGAACAACCCATTCATCGAAACGGCGGCCGAAGCAATTGCCGAAGCGCTCCGTGCTCGGGGTCAGCAATTGGCGCGGCTGATGATGGCGATCGGCCGTGCCCAGCGGACCGGCAACTCGGTATTCGTGACGGGCGATTTCAACGAGCCGTCGCATCTCGACTGGACCGCGCGCGCGGCGGCAGCCCAGCGGTGTGCCTTGCCGGTCGTCTGGCCCTGCTCTCGCTCGTTGGTCGACGCCGCGCTGACAGACAGCTTTCGGGCCGTGCATCCGCACGAACTGGAACGCCCGGGGCTGACCTGGACGCCGGTGCCTGACGAGCGCGACGTGCTGGACCGCATCGATTTTGTCTATCACACTTCCCACGGCGCCACCTGCCGCACAGCGGAAATTGTCGGCGAGCAACAGGCCACGTCCGACATCGTGGTCGCCCCATATCCCTCGGATCATCGGGCGGTCGTCTGCGAATTTGAGGTGTAAGTCGGCTCTCCGAAGCGAATGCGCTAAGCGTCTGCCAGGGCGGAGAAAACAGCAGGTAACGAAGAGAACGGAGAAACTCCATCTCGGATGCGCGTTGGATGGTTGCCCGCACCACGGGTATCGGCTATTTGTGGAAAAACGAGTGTCGAGTCGCCCTACTTTTCGCGAGACCACCATGCCAACGCAGAAACCATCCTCCGCGAGTGATTCACAACTTTCCCGACGTCGCTTGCTACAGAGCGGGGCCGCCGCCGGCGCGGGGCTGTATTTGGGCGCCGGCGCGGCGAAAACGCGCGGCGCCAAGCAGGGCGCTACGTTGCGTGTGATGACTTATAACATCCTCAACGGCGGCGTCGAGTTGGGAACGCTGGAGCAGACCGCCCTGGTCATCCAGCGCGCCAACGCCGATCTGATCGGCGTGCAGGAAGTCAAGGATTCGGGACCGCGGCTGGCCAAGCTCTGTGGTCTGCATTGGCACAAACAAGAGGGCAACGGATGCGGAGTGCTCTCTCGGTTTCCGATCGTCGAGCACGACCCTCAGCACTGCGGCGCGTGCGTGCAACTTCCGGACGAGCGGCGTGTCTGGCTAATGAATTGCCACTTGCCGCCCAATCCCTATCAGCCGTATCAGTTGGCCAAGATTCCCTACGGCGAGGGCAACCCGTTCATCGAAAC
>JBGTJT010000241.1:0-3589 GCA_041744995.1 Pirellulales bacterium
GTGGGCTGGCGGGCCATCTTCACTTCGGCTTGTTCACTCTCGGTGCGCGGGGTCGGTTCGGTGGAGGCCCGCTGGATGCTCGTTTCCGCTTGCTGCCGCTGGAGCGAGTCGGCCGCGGCTTCCAGTTGATTGCTCTTCGGCTTCGGCTCCTCTGCCGAAGTCAACTCCGGGGCGGCGGCCTTGTTGGGCCGCGGCGTATCGGTCGGCTGCGTCTGCTTGGAGAGGGCCGAACTGCTTTCCGCCGCCCGCGGCGTGGTCTTGGCCGTTTCGGTCCGTTCGATCTGGTTGGGTTCGACCTCCGCCTCGACTTCTTCGACCGGCTCGGTCTCCTCGGTCTTTTCGACCTCTTGTTCTTGCGGCGTGTCGGCCTTCTGCAGATCCTCGGTCTCTTCCTCCGGCGGTTTGACGTCAACCGCCCGCTGATGCGCAAGCTGTTGGATCTCCTGTTTCTCCATATCCGGAAAGACGTCCTTGGTGATCGTCTGCTGCACGTCGGGGCGCCGCTCGTTGGCGGCGTCGGCGATTTGCGGCGAATAGAAGACGTCGACCATCCCGGCGGTGACGCCCAGGATCAGCACCAAGATCAACGACAGCACCGCCGAAAACTGCATCCGCCGGGCATGCCGGCCGCCGAACTTGGCGGTGAACACCATTGTGCCGATGGCAATCAGCCAGGTGGCCGCCAGATAGGTCCAGCCGTTGCGAATGAACGGGGCGTCGTCGAAATTGGAAGTGGCCAACAGCAACCCGGAACAGAACGCGGCCAGCACAAAGATCGCCAAGTTCACCGGCCAAAGCTGCTCGTCGAAGGCGGCGGGGTGGTCTTGTTTGATCCTGCGAATTATGCGGCGAATCTTTGCCATGTTTACTTCTCGGCGTGGGGAGTGCCGACGGAAGCCGCCGGCGTGCCAGAGTTACATCCTGATTGGGTAGGTCACTTTTCCGTCGCCACGTCGTAGTCGGCGATGCCCGCCTTGTTGCACATGTTCATCACCGCCACCACGGCTTGCCAGCGGACGTCGCGATCGGCGCGGATCGTGACTTTCGCCCGGCTGGGGTTCTTGTTGCCCACGTCCACCAGCACCGCCTCGAGTTGCACGGGTGTGAGCACCTTGCTTTGCACCACGTACATGCCGTCCTTGCCGATGTTGACAATGGTCGGCTGGATCGGCGAGGTCAGCGGTTGCGCCTCGCTGGCGGCCGGCAGCGAGACCTTCAGCGAGCGTTCTTCCTCCTCGAAGCGGCTGGCCACGAGAAAAAAGATCAGCAGCAAGAAGACCACGTCGATCAGCGGCGTCAAACTCAACGCGCTGAGCACTTCGCCTTTTTGAAGCTTGACGGCCATTTACGAATTCGTTTGCAGTTAGAGGTTAAGAGGTAAGTTAATCGTGAGACTAGGACGGGTTTGCCACGGCTGGTTCTTCCGCAGGGACCGACCCGCTGCGAGCGGCGCCCTTGCCAGTCGACTTGGTCGGGGCGGTGCCGGTCATTTCGCCCAGCACTTCACGACTGACGCGGAGCTTGCCTTCGTACCGTTCCACTTGCGGCAACAGGCTAAACAGCAACTCGTCGATCTGCCGGAACATGCCTTGAATGCGGCCCTCGTAATAATGGGCCAAAATCGCGGCGGGAATCGCCACCGCCAGACCGCCGAGCGTGGTGACCAGCGCGATCACAATTCCTTCGCCCAGTTTCTCGGCCTTGCTGACCCCTTCGGGCAGACGGACGGTTGCGTCGAACGCCGCCATCATGCCCCACACCGTGCCGAACAAGCCCATCAGCGGCGTGACGGCGGCGGCCAGGTTGAGCCAGCGGACGTTGGAATAGAGCCGCGCCGCCTCCCGTTCGCTCGCTTCCCGCACGGCGTGTTCCACTTCGGCATGGGGCCGGCCGATCTTGAGCAGCATCGCCCGAATCACGTTCGAGGCCGCACAAGGATACTGCTGGCAGGCGCGGTACGCCTTGCGGGGATCGAATCCGCCCGGGGCGTTGGCGAAGTCGCCGAACTGGCGGACCAGCCCATGCGGCAGCACTTTCTCGCGCCGCAATCCGATCAGCCGCTCGATCGACAGCGCCACGGTCAGAACGAGCATCATGATGATCGGAATCATCAACACGCCGCCTCCTTGCAGCAGTACGAGCAGGCTGGTGGCCTCGCCGGTAGATGCACTGGCCGGCGCCGCCGCGGCGGCGTCCTCGGGCTTCTCCTCTGGTCGATTGCCTTGCTCCTCGGCCATGATGGCGTCCGCCTGTGCGGCGGCGGCTTCCGCTTCGGCCGCGGCGGCTTCCGCCTCGGCTGCGGATTGCTCCGCGGCGGGCTGCGCTTGCAACGGCGCCACGCTTGAAGTCAGCACCCAGCCGGCGCATAGCGCCAGCGCCAAGGGAACGAATATTCTCAGTCGTAACGAAGTGCTCATCGCGATCGATGTCTCCAAAGGGATGTCTTTTCTTCCGCTAGTCTTTCTTTAGCGCCGCCAACCGCCGCTTGGCCAGTTCCGCCATGTGCTCGTTGGGATAGTCTCGAATCGTTTCCTCGTAAAACTCGACCGCCCTTTCAGGGCGCTGCATCGCCTCGAACACGCGGCCTGTTTCGTAGGCGGCTTGCGCCTTCCATGGATTGAACGAAGCCGGCGCATTGCTGTAGCCGCGGAACACCTTGAAGAAGTCCCGCACCGCGCCGCTGTAGTCTTTTTGCTCGAACTTGATCTCGCCCGCCATCAGCCGCGCCCGAGCGCCCACTTCGCGGAGCGTGCCGTCGGCCACCTCGTTGTAGAGCGGCAGCGCCTCTTCGAGTTTCCGCGTTTCGTGAAGCGCGCGGGCCTTCTCAAAAGTCAGATCAAACTTGTAGGCCGACTCGGGAAACGACTCGAGCGCCTCGTCGTAATACGTCAGCGCGGTCTCCCACAGATCCGACTTGGCCGTTTCATCGTCCGCCGCCAACGCCAACTGGCTGGCCGATTGACCGCCATGCAGCAGCACCAGCACCTGAAAGTCTTGCGAGGCGGGCATCGCCTGGCGGACCTGGTTGAACGTCTCCAGCGCCTCGGCGTACTTCTGCTGCCGATAGAGGCTTTCGCCCTTCATGAAGCGGCCGTCGTTGGCAAGCTGGCCGTCGGCGTAGCTGGCCACTTGGAACTCGAACCCGCCGGCCGCCTTTTCGTAATCTTCCTGCTGGTAATAAGCCCAAGCAAGCTTGTGCGCCGCCTTTTCGGCAATGTCGTTTTGCTTGGCCTTGCGGGCTTTGTCCTGCGAGGCGTAGTAGCTCTTGGCCGCCTCGCCGAACTCCTTGTTGCGATATTGATAGTCGCCCACGTGGTACAGCGCCTCGGCCGCGAACGGGCTGTCGGGATGTTCGGTTGCCAAGGCGGTGAAGATCGGCGCCGCCTCCTCCTCCTTGCCTTGCTCCTTGTAGGCCCAAGCCAATTCGTAGCGGACCTTCTCCAGGTTGCCGTATTCGGGAATCTCTTCGAGGATTTTGCTCAGATTGGCGATCGCCTCGTCGTACTTCTTCTGCTTGACCTGCGAGACGCCGAGAATGTACAGCGCGCCGGCCCGGTCCTTGGCCTCGGGATTCGATTTAAGAAATTCC
>JBGTJT010000242.1:0-6009 GCA_041744995.1 Pirellulales bacterium
GCCAGCCACGGCGAACATGCGATCGGGCTGCCGGCGGTGGCGACGGTGTTCGAGTTCACCTGCGGCGCGATCGGCGGGCTGGACAATTACTCCGCCTACCTGACGAGCGGGCAGTTGAAGGACGTCTATTCGCAGATCGACGGCAACTTCGTTGGGCTGGGGATCGAGTTGAAGGCCGACGACGGCTCGCTGCTGATCGTGAACGTGATTCCCGGCAGCCCCGCCGATCGAGCCGGGCTGCGGGCGACCGATCGCATCGTGGCGGTCGACCGCCAGTCGACCCGCGAAATCAGCACCGACTCGGCCGCCAATCTGCTGCAAGGCCCCGAGGGAAGCATTGCCGAAGTGACCATCCACAGCACCGACCGCGATCCTCGCACGGTTCGCGTACGCCGCGAGCACGTCGAGGTGCCGAGCATCGACAACATCAAAATCGTCGACCCCGAGGCGGGAGTCGCCTACCTGCGGCTGGTAAGCTTCCAGCGGACGACCAATCGCGACATGGATCGCGCGCTGTGGCAGTTGCATCGCCAAGGGATGAAGAGCCTGATTATCGACCTCCGCGGCAATCCGGGCGGACTGCTCAGCGCCTCGGTCGAGGTGGCCGACAAATTCGTCGACCGCGGCACCATCGTCAGCACCAAGGGGCGCAACACGGCCGAAGACTACCGCTACACGGCGCATCAGATCGCCACCTGGCGGGTGCCGCTGGTGGTGCTGATCGACGGCAACAGCGCCAGCGCCAGCGAAATCTTCGCCGGGGCGATTCGCGACCACCGCCGCGGCACGATCATCGGCGAGCGGAGCTACGGCAAAGGCTCCGTGCAAGGCATCTTTCCGCTGGCGGTCGGCGGCTGCGGCGTGCGGCTGACCACCGCCAAGTTCTACTCGCCGGCCGGCACGCCGATCAACGAACTTGGCGTCAGCCCCGACGTGACCGTCCACATGACCGCCAAACCCGACCTCGCCACCGCGCAGATCCCCACCGACGACGACGACAGGGTACTGAAAGCGGCCGTCCAAGTGGCGCAACAGCAGTTGGCCGCGCGGTAGCGGTGAATTGCTAACTGCCGATCGTCGCTCATGAATGATGCCCGCCTGGCACTCGGGAGCCAGGGCTTTAAGGGTGGCAATGTGATCAGGATTTTGAACAGGAGGGAACAGAGAGAACGAAGAAAGGGATGCTCAGTTGCCTCCTTTTCCCTCAGTTTGCTCAAACAAAGATACCATCGTTACCTCCGCAACCGGATGCAGGTATAGCGTGTTTCATTTATTTTGCTCTGAGTTGGTTCGTCGTGTCAGCTTGCATCAACGCCTGGCGTGAACCTGACAGGCATTCCTTTTGCAATTTTAATCGACTCTTCAGGCAACAGAGCGGGGCAGAGTCAACAGAGCATGCATTTCTCCGTTTTCTTCGTTTCCTCCTGTTCCAACCGCCCTGGCAGACTCTTAAAGCCCTGGCACTCGGGAGCCGTCTACTGGAACCAATGCCATTGCCATTCTTCACCCGCTCGGGACAATGGTCCCAAGCTACGGCGCAAGTTCATCATACTTCTGTAGGATGAACTCGGCGGTGCTCACCTGGCCGGGCAGCGTCGCGCGGCGGTCGTGGATGCCTTTGAAGGTGCTGAGGATGTACTCGGCGTCGTCGCGGTTGATGCCATAGAGGTGGAAATAGGCGGCGTCGAGTTCGGCCGTCAGCACGGCGCGTTCCTCTTCGTCCCACTTGTTGAGCCGCCCGCCGTACTCCCGCTGGAAGCTGCCGCTGGTAAAGCCGCAGGCATCGGCCAGCGGCAGCATGTCCTCGGCCGTGCAAGTGAGTTTTAAGACTCGCTCACTGATCCAGGTCTCCAGCGTGGTTTGGCGGTCCCAGGGGCAAGGTTTGTCGTAGGTGTCGGGGGAGAGCATTGGAACCTGCTCAACAATGAAGAAATTTAATGTCACGCCACCAATCTTCTGGCGCACAACGTAGTCGTAGCTAACGGAGTTAAGGTTTGACAGCAGGCATGTCTGGCGTATTGGACCGAGGTTACTGCGAACCAGCACGAAATGGTTCGTGAAACCAGCAGCCGGGGCGAACGCAGCAATCATCGTCCGCTGGTTCGTCGGACTGGTAATATCTTTGAATCCGATGCTGCCCCAATCTCCGATTTCGACATGGTCCGTTTCCGTCCAGAACCGCGGAATCGCCAAGTGCTCCGGATTGTGATAATCGACCAGCGATCTCTTGCCCGTTTGCCCTTGCCGAACCCAGTTGGACTGGTCCGTAATAATGTCCGCCGCGCGATGGTCGTAGGCTTGCAGCATCTTGGCTTCGTAGACTGGTACGAACGAGCTCTTCCCCTTCTTCCAGACATTGCCCGTCAGCTTGAAGCCGTCGTCCTTCAGTGCGACTGCTTCGTGAAAGAGTTCCGCGTCATTGGTTTGGTCGAACATCCGCACGAACTTAACGCCCCACGGATTTGCGGTCGGGCCCGTGCGGCTGTGGTCGATCAGCACCGGTACGCGGCGATAAACTCCTTTGGTGATCTCGGCGTCGCGGTTGGTGCGAAAGATCGGGCAGGTTCGCGTATTCGGATTCAGCAACTTGATGTCGTCGCCGCTGAGCAGAATGTGCCGCCGCTTCTCTTCCAGGTCTTCCACCTTGTGGGCGAAGAACACAAAGTCGGCCGCCGGCACCGACACCTGGCTGCCGCCGAAGTTGAGGATGCAGAACTTGAAACGTCCGTCCACTTCGGCAAACAGCTTCTTCAGCCGGTTCTCGAAATCGAACAGCCGGATCAAGCGATTGGATTCTGCAACATTCGCGAAAAAGTCCTTGGTCGTCTTGTCCGAGGCAATGCCTGACGGCGTCAGCAAGCCGACGCGGCCGATCGGCGAAACCAGTTTGGTGGCCAACTCCGCAAACACCGCGTACAGGTTAATATCTCCCTTGCCCGTCAGCGGATACTCTTTGCTCTTGCGGCAATAGGTCAGCAGGGCGTTGGCGCTCGCCAACGCTTCCTCATACCGCTGGTACAACTCGGGGTCGGCCGATTCCAGTTTGGCCACCAGCTTGCGGCGCTTGGCGGCGTTGGTCGCCGTGGCGATCTCCGGGGCCGGCAGCGAGAAGAACTCCCGCTCTTGCAGCTTGATCCGCTCCCAAGGCGGGTTGCCGATCACGCAATCAAAACCCGCCTCCTCGCGGTCGAAGACTTCGGGGAATCGTTCGCGCCAATCGAAGCCGGCCGGATGGACTTCCGGATCATGCACCAGCGAGTTGCCATGCACGATGTTCTCCGACAGTTTGGCCAGCGTCTGCTCGCGGTCGGCCGAGCGAATCCACAGCGCCAACTGCGTGATCTCCACCGCCTCCGGCGACAGATCGACCCCGTAGAGATTTTCTTGCAGGATGAACCGCGGAATCTCACTGGCGAGTTCTTCGGCATCAGGCTCGCCCGCCCGACGCAACTGGCCGATCACTTCGTTGTACCGCAGTTCCAGCACATCGTAGGCCTGAAACAAAAACGCCCCGCTGCCGCAGGCCGGGTCGACAATTTTTAGCCGCCGCAGGATGCCCAGGCAGTCTCGCCAAAAGCCGGCATCGTCGGGCATGATGCCGCGGGCGGCGTCCTCCTCGTTAATGCCGTAGTTCACAGCGGCGGCGGCGAACCGCTGCTGGATCAATTCCTCGACCGTGTACTGCACGATGCGGCTGGTCAGCTCGGGCGGCGTGTAGTAGATGCCAAGCTGTTTGCGCTTGGCCGACTGCGGCATCTGCGCGAACTCTTGCGCCTTCTGCTTGTCGCCGCCGAACAGGCCCGACTCCTTGAGCTTCTCCAACTCGGTAATCGACCGCTCGAACAGGTGCCCCAGCACGTCGAGATTGACTTCGTCGGCGAAGTCGTAGCCGCCGATCGCCTTGAAGAAGTTGGTCCACGGCTTGTCGGGCAGTTCCAGGTCGTCGACTGGATGTTTGGCGAATAGCCCGCCGTTGTACTTGGGGATTTTGTGGGTTTCGTTCCCTTCGTCGATGAAGCGGAACAAGTTCTTGAAGTTCTGCCAGCGGGGATTGGTCACCGCGTAGAAGCCGGGCAGTTCCTCGTAGGCCCGTCTGATCGAATGATCGGCCAGCAACTTGCGGTCTTCGCAGAAGGCGATAAAGATGATCCGATCGAACAGCCGCTGGGCCATTTCGATCGCCTCGTCGATCGGGTACTTCTGCTCCGTCTCGAAGTGCAGGTAGGAGATCAGGTTGGTACGGTGTTCGGAGTAGGCGTCGTACAGCTTCTCGCCCACTTCGCGCTGCTTGTCGCGGGATTCCTTGAGCAAGGCCGCCGCGTGCGGGTCGCTGCCCAGCCACTTGTCGACAAGTCCCTGCCGGCGGAACAGCACGTAAAACTGGCGAAACACATTCGGGTCGCGGAGTTCCTGCAGCGTGAAGTGTTCGTAGGCCCGCTTGGTGCTGTCGCGCTCGTAGAGCCGGAAGCTGACCATGTTGCTGACGATGCCCCAGCGGCACTTGGTCGAGGTGTTGACCAGATAATCCCAGCACTGGTCGACCGCCGTGCGGCCGTCGCTACGGTCGCGGTCAAGATGGACGGCCGGCCCCTTGAGTTCGATCACCGCCCGCAGGTCTTTCGGCTCGTTGTCGCGGAAGAAGCCGAGGATGCCGTCGACCGGCTTGCCGGCGATGCGGTGTTCGCGGTCGAGATGCCACAGGTCGGCCCCTTCGGTGAATGTGACATAGCCGAGCGCGTCGCCGAACACTTGGGCGAGGAACTCTCCTTGCAGTTGGCTCTCTTTCTTGCGGGCCAGTTTGCCGCTTTTCTCCAGATCGGCCCAGCGGATGAGAATTTCGTGGGCGGCGGCGATTTCGTCGTCGATCAGCCGCTTGTCGACGGCGGCCGAGCGGAGCCGCGCGCCGAGGATCAGGCGGTCGGTCTTGGGTTGCCGCTGGGCGACCGGATTATCGCTGCCGAAAAGACTTCTGGCCTGCATTTGCGTAGCAAATCGTTCGCGAGGAGGGGTGGCGGAACTGCCCGAGACTCTGCGTACCAAGCATACCAACTACCAAGGACTGCGGCACGGCCCCCTTCGTCGGCGGCGAAAGATATAGGTCGGGACCATTGTCCGCAATGCACATCTGCATAACATCTTTTTGACAAATAACTTGCGATGCCTGATCAGCTAAGATAAAATGGCTTTATCTCATTGAGGTAAAGGCGCTTTATCTTTGCCTGAGCAGGACATGCCGCCTCCTGCAAACGCTCGGCCAAGAGGCTGTTATCCGACGTCAACAACTTCAAGCAACACGTCGAACGCTTCCTGCAAACGATGCCGCGGTATCAACAGTGGAACAGGCAATACGCGGGTATTTCACCGCTGCTCGACGCGGAACAAAGAGCCACTCTGAGTGGCCATGACGTCATCCCGCAGGATCTGAACGACCTTACTGCTGGGCTGAATTGAGCCAACTGGCGCCCCCGCGAGGCACGGCCCCCCTGTCGGAGCCAACCGTAACAGTTGTTCCGGTTAGGTAATTTGGCTTCCGAGGCGAACGCCTACAATTGTGAAATTCCTGTGAAGCCGGACAACCGCTGCGATCGATTACGAGAAGGGAGTAAACCACTGGTCTGGTTTACCGAATAGGCGGAACAATACACAGTTACCACGGAGGGTACGATGAGAAGAAACAGAATGCTGGCCGGTTGGCTGGCGGGTTTGGCGAGCCTGTTGTTGGCCGGGCCGACGGTCATCCAGGCTCAGGAAATGACTTATTCGGAATTGGTCTCGCGGCTTCACTCGCTGGAGACGGAGCTGCAGTCGCAACGCATGCAGTTCGCTTCGCACAGCGTGGCCACCGGGGCGGAATCGTTCGGCTGCGGCGGCGCTGCCTACGGTAACGGCGGCGGCTGCTGCCCGACCGTTTGCGAGCCGGCCTGCGCCGCCTGGTACGCCGGCTACGAAGTGACCTTCCTGCGGCCGCGCATCAGCGACAACGAGTTCGGCGCCGGCTGGAGCGACGAC
>JBGTJT010000243.1:0-12888 GCA_041744995.1 Pirellulales bacterium
CATGGGCGCTTGCGGGCATCATCGCAAGCACGGCAAGAAGAACCAACCGAACGCCACTTAATTGAGACATGGCCTGGGACCTTTTTCTAAACAATGTGAATAAAGGGAGACGGGTGGAGTATAACTGCGACTGGGCAAAATAGCAAAATAAATTAAGTAAATTAAGTAAATTGTCTCGCAGGTCAGTCGGCAGGCAGCACGCCGTGGACAGGAACCCCGCTTGGTACTCTTTCGGGTGGCCGGCCCCGGCGTACCTGTCATTGTCGCGGCACCGGCGGGGCATCGTCGCGTATACTATTCGGCGGCAGGTTAAGCTTCGGCAGCGCCCTCTCAACGGGCCGACCCCCGCAATAATAAGCTGGTGGCGGGGGCGGCTTCGCTTGGCCTGCCCCGCAAATTATTGATCCGAGAATCGGCCATGCGATACGTTTTGCGACCCGCCGTATTGTTGCTGCTGACGACCGCGACGATGGCGCTGATTGGCTACTGCTGGTATTCCGCGAACGCCGAGCGGCGGCGAACGGAATGGGCGGTGATTGCAGAACTGCAACGTAGCCCAGACTTTCCCCGCTTAAGGAACGCCTTTGACGAGCGGCGCCTGTTCGCCGATCACCTCGTATTGTCCGCGTTTTCCATGCGGTCGTGCGTCGTCCACCATCGATCCATTGCGCCGAGGTGGATCACACACCGAACACGACGCGAAGACGAGATCTTGTTGATGTACTTGCAG
This sequence comes from Pirellulales bacterium, assembly GCA_041744995.1. GTDB lineage: Bacteria > Planctomycetota > Planctomycetia > Pirellulales > UBA7805 > JBBDLY01. The sequence goes on from JBGTJT010000243.1 coordinate 731, forward strand.
AATCCCGTCGACGAGTCCGACGAGAACGTTTTATTTCGCATCGAAGAAATCGTACTGGATTCCTACAGCGTCGACGTCGGCGTGGTGGAACCACTGTCTCGGCTGACGTGGCTTGAGAAGTTGACGCTTCACGAAACGGGCGTGTCTTACGATGGATTGCGGCGACTTCAAGCAGCCTTGCCCCATACCGAGATTGTCTACAACCGTCGGCCGTTGGGATTGTTGCAGGTGTTTCCACTGGTCGCCGGAGCTGGATATGCTGCCCCGCACGCGGCTCGCCGGCCCCTCCCCAGACTCTTGATTTGGTTAGGCCCGCATATCGGCTACCGCGAGCGAACTCTCGAAGAACTTTTTAAGACGAACGCGGGCATGACATACGACGGATTCATAGACTGTTTGTCGGAGACCGCGTACTGAAAGCCGCTGCCGGCAGCTTCACCCATGCCGCGGCGATCGGCTACTCGGCACACGTCTCTGTGCCCTCCGTGCCTCCGTGGTTCATATCCGGACCGGATAGCGTCGAGTGGATGACGGCGTTTTACCCGCCCGCCAAGGCCCATTGCGCCAAATCAAGCGGATACGCTTCACGGTCGCGTTTGGCTATTTCGCGGATATCCTCGCGGGCGGCGAAGAAGGCGGCCACGACTTCGGCGTCCCATTGTTGCCCCGCGCCTTCACGGAGGATGGCGTCCACCTTGGCGTCTTCCATGCCCTTGCGGTAGGGGCGGTCGCTGCCCATTGCATCGAAAGCGTCGGCCACGGCCAGTATGCGGGCCATCAGCGGTATGCCCTCGCCCGCCAAGCCGTGCGGGTAGCCGTTGCCGTTCCAGGCTTCATGATGGTGCAGCACGCCGGGCAGCACGTTGTCGAACTTTTTCAGGCCGACCAGAATCTTGTAGCCGATCTCCGGATGCAGCTTGATATGCTCGTACTCGGCGTCGGTCAGGCGGCCCGGTTTGCGGAGCACTTCGTCGTCGATGCCGATCTTGCCGATGTCGTGCAACAGGCCCGAGAGATAAACTGTTTGCTGGAACTCCAGCGAATGCCCCAATTGCTTGGTCAGCCGCACGGCCACCCGGGCCACGCGGTCGCTGTGCCCACGGGTGTAGGGATCCTTGGCGTCGATCGCCGAGGAGAGCGCCCGCACGACGCCGCCGAGCAATTCAGTTTGGCCGCGATACAACTCGACGTTTCCGGCATGGATGCCAAGGATGGTGGCCACGCTACTGAGCAGGCTCGCCTCGACGGTGCCGAACTCCAAGTCGTCGGCGTGATTGAAAGCGGCCAGCCAGCCGAACTGTTTGTCTTCGGCCGCCAGCGGCACCAAGATCAGTTGGTCGACGCCGGCATAGTGCTGCGGCAACTCCCGGGTCACGTGGCGATTGGCCACAAACGGCTGGCGGATGTCGGCCGGCACGACCTGTTGCACGAGGCGCGCGAACTGGTTGCGATCGAGCGGGCAACGCCCTTCGGTCAGCAAGATCGGCCCCCGTGGTCCGCCGCCGGTCGCCTCGGCGGAGGCGTTCAGCAGAATGGCGAATCCCTGGGCCGGGATGACATCGGTCAGCCACTGCATGGCCAGCCGCGCGATCTGTTCGGCGCCGCCGGAGAGCCGCAGGTTTTCGGTTACGCGATAGAGCAGGCTCAGCTCTTCGTAGCTGGCGGCCAGGTTCTCGGCCACGCTGTCGAGCTCCGCTTGCAGCGATTCGCTCCGGCGTTCGGCGGCCAGCATGTCGCAAACAAGCTGTGTTTGCTCGATGACGGCGTTTACCGACCGCGGAGACTGTTGCTCGGCCCAGCGGCGGGCTTCCGCCACGCTGATGCCGAGCGCCGCGGCCAACTGTTGATGATCTTCGTCGCGATGGGCCGGCTTGGTGAGAAACTGCGTGACCGCCACATGCACCGGCGCATAACCACTGACGCCGCGCCCCTTGCCCGAACGGGGCATGTCGACCACTGGCACGGCCAGCACGACGAGCGCCTCGTGATCTTCGATGACCGTCACTTGCCGGCGGGTGGCGACCTCGCGGCAGACTGCGCCGCGGATCAGCCAATCGCCGCCGGGAGTCGCCGGCCGCGCATCGACCGTGTCGCCCGATTCTCCGTCGACCAGCGTGAACTTCAGGCGCAGCCGTTTTTCCAGTTCGGCGATTTCCAGCCGCGCGGCGCTGTAGTGGCTGCCGACTGGGCGGGCCGAAGCTTTAAGCGCGGGCGCGGGATCGATCAACGTGCCGTTTACTGTTTCCACGATTGAGGCAACCTGTTACGGGAAGGAAGAACCGTTCCGGTGGCCGCGCCATACTCGGCGGATCATGTTCCGCCAGGCCGCTGCCGGGAAACTCTAGGTCGCTGGGCGAGAGATCGCAACCGCGCGGCGCGATTGTAGGCATTACTCCGAAAGCCCTCGCCCTTTAATCGCGCCAAACGGCGGCTAAGGAACGAACCAAGTATAACTTCCGCATTTGCTTGGCGTTGTTGTATGTCAAATTGAGGCCTGTTTGAACAGAAGGTAACGGAGATAACGGAGAAGAATATTCTCTGTTGACTCTGTACCCTTTGTTGCCTGGATGAGGAGTTTGGTCATGCACAAGTTGTTCACGACAGCCACCGCCCTTAGGAGGCAATCGGCGCGGCGATTGAAATTCCAAGGACAAAGATCTGCACGCTGCTGAAATCGACTTACGAGTGTTGTCTGCGCACAGAATTTGAGACGGGGGATTCTCGCTGGATATACCAATGGGGCTATTGATCAACCTCAGCGAGATTAATTTAGCCGACGGCGCGAGTCGACTGAAACTGCCCGAGGCCAATTAAAAGTGAACTGAGTGGAAAGGAGGCAACAGAGAGTCACTTCTCCGTTTCCTCCGTTTCCTCCGTTTCCTTATGTTCAAAACGAATCTAGAGTCGGCATGGCGCCAAGCAACGCTGTTTTTGAGCGATGCCTAAATCCGCCGGCACCAAACGCGCGGACGGCTACTTGCTGCCGAGGCGCGCCCGATAGCGCGCGCTGACCCGATCGAGCAAAGCGCGATCTTCCGGCGAGAGCGAGGCCGGTCCATGCTCGTGAAGGTTTGCAAGGATGTCGTCGGCGCGGCGTTCCTCCGCGATTTCGATTTCGCGCCGCCGCTCTTCCCGCAGTTCGCGGCGCTGCTTGAGCCACCGCGAGATCGGTCCCGGTTGGGGAGCGGGGGGATCGATCTTTTTCTCCAAACTGGTGTAGCCTTGCGAGAAATCGTAGCCGAACAGTTCCTCGTCGTGCTCCCCTTCTTCGCGGCGCGCCAGCGGCAGTTTGGCCTGAAACAACAGGTACGTCGCCAGGACCGCCAGCGGAAAGGCGGCCGGCAGGGGATGCGAGTCGCGCGGCGATCCCAGCAGCCAGCCAGCCAGCAGCAGCACGATCGCCGTAACTTGCGTGGCACGGGTGAGAATCATCAACGTGCGGTGCGCGCCGAGCGAATTCCACAGGATCGCCCGCAGCACTCGACCGCCATCGAGCGGATAGGCCGGCAGCAGGTTCACCAGCACCAAGCACCAGTTGACCCAAAAGACCATCTGCAGGGCTGACAGGCCGACGTTGTCGACCAGCAACATCTTGCGGGGATCGAACGGATGCAGCAGGTTGACCAAGGCAATATCGCCCAAGCCGAACAGGGCAAAGCCGCTCACGAGCCAGGCCGCCAAGTTGGCCAGGGGGCCGGCCAATGCGTAGGCAACTTCGCGCTGCGGTTCGATGTGGCGGCCCGTATCGACTTGCGCTCCCAGCGGCGTGAGCACGATCACCTCCGGCAGGAACCCCATCCGGGCGCCGGCGACCAGATGCCCCATTTCGTGCAGCACCACGCTGGCAAACCAAATAGCGATCAGGGTCCAGCCGTGCGCGGACATCTCCGCCAGCGGATGCCGCATGAACAGGAACAGCACGAAGATCGCGGCCAGGATGAACGAAATATGCAGGCGCACCCGCACTCCGAACCAACTACCTAAGCTCATACTGGCGACGTGATCGGGGCGCATGGTTCTGCGGAAGACGGAGGGATGCGGGTAAGACCGCCGAAATTGCCAACTTCTCGCCTCATACAGCTTCGACCAACCAGCGAGCGCGGCGCGGGCGTAAGTCGCCTAAGGCAGCCGCCACAACGGGCGACTGCTATCACCCGCAACGACCCAAAGCTTTGTGCGACAACATGTTGCACAAATACTAGTCGTTGCCTCGGCAGTCCGTCGAAACCGATTTCATCTTAGCAGTCCGCCAGCCAAAAGGCAATTGAATCGCGATGTTCGTCGATTCCCCCCTGTCAAGGCCAACGGCAAGATCGTGGCGGATACGATAAGATGATGGATTGACCAGCCAGTACCCTTACATGGCGAAACCCCACGCGCGGCCCTGGGCCGAGAAGTAGGCACGATGGATGTGACGCTGCTGATTGTTTACGCCGTGGTGGCGATTGCATTTTCGTTCGTCTGCTCGATCGCCGAGGCGGTGTTGCTGAGCATTACACCCTCGTACATCGCCTCGCTCAAGGAAGAGGGGCGGGGAGCGTATGCGCTGATGGAACATCTCAAGACCAATATCGATCGTCCGCTGGCGGCCATCTTGAGCCTGAACACGATCGCCCATACGGCGGGCGCAGCCGGCGTGGGCGCCCAGGCGGCCAGCATCTGGGAAGGCGCCGCCGGCCTGGCGGTCGGCTACGCCTCGGCGGTGATGACGCTGTTGATTTTGGTTCTGTCGGAGATCATTCCCAAGACAATTGGCGCGGTCTACTGGCGCGGCCTGGCCGGAATCACGGCCCGTTTTGTGCAAATATTGATTTGGGTGCTATATCCGCTGGTGTGGGCGTCGGAGCTAATCACCAAGCTCATTTCCGGCGACAATCACCAGCATATCGTAACCCGCGAGGAGATCGCCGCGATGGCGGCCATGAGCGCCGCCGGGGGATACCTGGGGACCAGCGAGTCGCGGGTGCTGAGCAACATGTTGCGGCTGCGTTCGCTGACCGTGCATGACATCATGACACCGCGAACCGTCCTCCAGGCCTTTTCGGAAGACACCACTGTAGAAGAGGCGCTGGCGTCGAAGACGCATCAATCGTTATCGCGCTGGCCGGTTTACTCGGAGAGCATCGATCACATTGGCGGCTTTGTTCTCAAAGACGAGGTGTTGCTGGCCTCGGCGCGCGGCGAGACCGACAAGCCGCTCTCCGAACTGAGGCGGCCCATCAAGGCCGTGGCGGAATCGACGCCGCTGATCGAGGTGTTTGACTCCCTCCTCGACGATCGCGCGCACCTGGCGGTCGTGATCGACGAGTACGGCGGCACAGATGGATTAGTCACGCTGGAGGATGTGATCGAAACGCTGCTCGGCATGGAGATCGTCGACGAGGCGGATGCAACGACCGACATGCAGAAGCTCGCCCGACAACAATGGAAACGCCGCGCCGAGGCGCTCGGCTTGGAATTACAGGAGGAATCCGACGATACCGGCAGCGGCAGAAAAGTCGTGGTGATTGACGGCGATCCGCCGACAGAGGATGAGCCTGGCGACCATAACAAAACGGATTGAATCGTATGAACGTTTCCCCGCCCGACGATGAATTGCTGCTGCAGGCTGCGCGGTTTGCCGTGGTCCGCCGACACAGGGTGGATCGTCATGGCCGGCCCTATAGCAAGGACACCATCCAACATGCCGGCGCGGTGATGATTCTGCCTCGCTTCGAGGACGGCTCGGTGCTGTTGATTCGCAACTATCGCCCTGCCGTTGAAGAGACGTTGATCGAGCTTCCCGCCGGCACGCTGGAGCCGCCCGAGCCGCCGATCGAGACAGCCCGCCGCGAACTGCGCGAGGAAACCGGCTACGGCTGCGAGGCGCTCGAGCTGCTGCTCGATTTTCAGATGTCGCCGGGCATCATGAACGAGCGGATGCATCTGTACCTGGCGACCGGCCTGACCGAGGGACGACAGGCGCTGGAACTGGGCGAACAGATCGAGCCGCTCCGCCTGAGCTGGTCCGAGGCAATGCAGATGGTTCACAGCGGCGCGATTCGCGACGCAAAGACTTTAGTGGCTTTGCTTTACTGCGACAGGTTCGGGGCAATCTAATTTGACAGCCACCGGGTGATTCGGTTATAATCAGTAAATACGATTATCAATCAACATGCCGCACCTCAGTGGCGAGGGCCTACCTGGCATGTTTGGCATTCTGCCTAGAGGCCCCCGATGGATTTGCCAATGGCCGGTCGCCCGCCAAGACTCACCGTGCGTGTCGTTGCGCTCGTAGCCTGCCTTGCGGGACTTGCGTTGCCTGCATCAACTTTGGCGGTTGCCGAGGAACCAATTGACTTCAATCGCGACATCAGTCCGATCCTCTCCAACAACTGCTATTTCTGCCACGGCCCCGATCCCAAGCACCGCGAGGCCGATTTGCGGCTCGACCAGCGCGACAGCGCGGTAGACGACATCGGCGCGATCGTGCCGGGCGAACCGGACGATAGCGAGTTGATTGCGCGGATTTTGTCCGACGACGAGTTCGAGCAAATGCCGCCGCCGCACACCAACAAGAAGCTCTCGGCCGAACAGGTCGATCTGCTCCGCCGCTGGATTGCCGCCGGCGCCGAATGGGATCCACATTGGGCCTATGCGCCGCCGCAGCCAAGCGTGCCGCCCGCCGTGAAGCAGCCAGACTGGCCGATCAACAATATCGATCGCTGGATTTTGGCGCGGCTTGAACGCGAGGGAATCGAGCCGTCGCCGGAGGCCGACCGCCGCACGCTGATTCGCCGCCTATCGTTCGACCTGACCGGCTTGCCGCCGACGCCCGAGGAGGTGCAAGCGTTCGTAGACGATTCGAGTCCCGACGCCTACGAGAAGCTGGTCGACCGGTTGTTGGCCAGTCCGCATTACGGCGAGCGGATGGCGATGTATTGGCTCGACCTGGTCCGCTATGCCGATACGGTCGGCTACCATGGCGATCAAGGACAGCACGTCACGCCGTATCGCGACTACGTGATCGACGCCTTCAACGACAACATGCCGTTCGATCAATTCACCATCGAGCAATTGGCCGGCGACTTACTGGAAAATCCCACGGTCGATCAGATCGTCGCCACCGGCTACAATCGGTTGCTGCAAACGACGCACGAAGGGGGCGCGCAGGATAAGGAGTATCTGTCGAAGTATCTGTCCGATCGGGTGCGGAATGTTTCCGCCGTTTGGATGGCCGGCACAATGGGCTGCGCCGAATGCCACGACCACAAGTACGACCCCTATTCTCAGAAGGACTTTTTTAGCCTGGGGGCGTTCTTTGCCGACGTGAAGGAGCAGGGCGCTTATAACAGTCCCAACAGCGATCCGACCACGCGTCCGCCGCAGATGCAGGTGTTGTCGAAGCATTGGCGGGCCGAGCAAGCGCGGTTGCAGCAGGAACTCGAGCAAGCCAAAGCCTCCTCCAAGCCAGACGCCAAGCAAAAGGTCGAGCAGTTGGAAGCCGAACTGAAGCAAGTGGCCGGCAACGCGCGGACCACGCTGATTACCGAATCGGTCAAACCGCGAGAGATTCGCATCCTGCCCCGCGGCGATTGGCTGGACGACAGCGGCGAAGTGGTCGAACCGGCCGTGCCCGGGTTCTTGTCGCAGATTGAAAAGGAAGGCCGCGCCACGCGGCTCGACCTGGCCCGTTGGCTGGTCGAGCCGGAGAATCCGCAAACCTCGCGGGTGTTCGTCAATCGGCTATGGTACCTGTTCTTCGGCGAGGGATTGTCCAAGGTGCTCGACGACTTCGGCGCCCAAGGCGAGACGCCGGTCCATCCGGAACTGCTCGACATGCTGGCGGTCGACTTTGTCGAGAGCGGCTGGGATGTGAAGCAGTCGGTCAAGCAGCTCGTCATGAGCCGCGCCTATCGGCAGAGTTCGCTGGAGTCGCCCGCCTTGCGCGAGCGCGATCGGTTCAACCGGCTGGTTGCCCGCCAGAGCCGCTTCCGCTTGCCGGCGGAGATGATCCGCGACAATTCGCTGGCCGTCAGCGGGCTGTTGGTTCGCGAGATCGGCGGCGCCAGCGCCAAGCCGTATCAGCCAGCCAAATACTATCAGCACTTGAATTTCCCCAAGCGGGAATACAAGTCGGACGCCAATGCCCAACAGTGGCGGCGCGGCGTGTACGTGCATTGGCAGCGGATGTTCCTGCATCCGGCGCTGTTGGCCTTCGACGCCCCCAGTCGCGAGGAATGCACGGCCAAACGCACCATCTCGAATACCCCCAAGGCGGCGCTGGCAATGCTGAACGATCCGTCGCAGGTCGAGGCGGCCCGCCATCTGGCGGCGCGGCTGATGCAGTTCGAGGCCGCTTCGGTTGCCGACAAGATCGCCTTGGGCGCCGAACTGGTACTCTCCCGGCCGCCCAGCGACGAAGAAGCGGCGGTGTTGGCGGAGTTATACGCGGAACACCTGGCCGAGTATCAAACCGATCCGGCCGCCGCGGCCGATTTGCTCAAGACGGGCATCTCGCCGCAGCACAACGATCTCGACCAGCCGCAGTTGGCCGCTTGGACCTCGGTCGCGCGGACGCTGTTGAACCTCAACGAAACGATTATGCGGAATTAATACAAGCTCGAAGCGCCAGTGAGTGGGTCGGCGGAGGAATGCGGCCGGCCTGCTTGATCGCCCTCAGTGCTTGATTGGATAGCCACTTGGAACCCTGGACCGGATCGATTTCGCACAACCGCAGATAGCGCCAACCCACTCGCTTGCGCTTCGAGCTTGTATTGACCCACTTGCTTGCGTCGAGCTTGTATTGGAACCAAACCCATGACAAACCACCTTGCCAACGAACTCAACCGCCGCACCTTCCTCCGCCGCTCGGGCGTCGGGCTGGGCAGCTTGGCCCTCGGTTCGCTGTTGCGGCCCGACCTGCTCGCCGCCGCCGAGGCGCAACAGTACCAAGGCGTCGTCTCGCCCCGCCATATCGCGCCCAGGGCCAAGCGGGTGATCTTTCTCTGCATGGCCGGCGGACCGAGCCACTTGGAAACCTTCGATTACAAGCCGAAGCTGGCCGAGATGAACGAACAGCCGATGCCGAAGTCGTTCACCGCCGGGCAGCCGATCGCCCAATTGCAGGGGCAGCAACTGCGCTGCTTGGGGCCGTTGTCGAAGTTCGATTACTACGGCGAGTCGAAGCAGCAGATCAGCGACTATTTGCCGCATACGCAGAAGATTGCCGACGACATCGCCATCATCCGCTCGCTGCATACCACGCAGATCAATCACGATCCGGCCCATACGGTGATGAACACCGGCACCTCGGTTTCCGGCCGGCCCTCGATGGGCGCTTGGGCCACCTATGGGCTGGGGAGCGAAGCGGCGGATTTGCCCGGCTTCGTCGTGCTGACCAGCGTCAAGGGACGCGACCCGCAGCCGATCGCCTCGCGGCAATGGGCCGCCGGCTTCCTACCGAGTCGCTTTCAAGGGGTCGAGTTCCAAGGGACTGGCGACCCGGTGCATTACGTCCGCAACCCCGCGGGCATCAACGACAAGCGGCAGCGCGACGTGGTCGACGCGGTCAATCGGCTCAATAGGCTGCGGCAGCGGCAGGTCGATAATCCGGAGATCGAAACCCGGATCGCCCAGTACGAAATGGCCTTTCGCATGCAGTCGTCGGTGCCGGGCCTGATGGACATCAGCGACGAGCCACAACACGTGCTCGATATGTACGGCACCCAAGGGGGCGACGGTTCGTTCGCGTCGAATTGCCTGCTTGCACGGCGGTTGGCCGAGCGGGGCGTGCGGTTCATTCACCTCTACCATCGCGGCTGGGACCATCACGGCGACTTGGACAAGTGGATGAAGGTCTGTTGCGGCGCAACCGACCAGCCCACCGCCGCCTTGATTGCCGACCTTAAGCAGCGCGACATGCTCAAGGACACATTAGTCATCTGGGGCGGCGAGTTCGGCCGCACGCCGATGTTCCAGGGCAAAGGGGCCAACGCCGGTCGCGACCACCACATCAAAGGCTTTTCAATGTGGATGGCCGGCGGCGGCATTAAGGGGGGCGTCACGCACGGCGAGACCGACGAACTGGGCTACAATGCCACCGTCGACCCGGTGAGCGTCCACGACCTGCACGCCACCATGCTGCACCTGCTGGGCATCGACCACAACCGCTTCACGGTGCAGTTCCAAGGTCTAGACAGCAAGCTGACCGGCGTGGAACCGGCCAAGGTGGTCAAGCAAGTGCTGGCGTAGGCACAGGCGGAAGCGCCAGTTCCTTCGACCGGACGTCCATGCAATATGACGATTGGCTCGCCTAGAGTTCCGATGTAGAATTGAGATAGCTGCTGATTTTCAGTTGAGCCATGGTGGAATGTGATATGAGTACAGAACTCGAGCAACGGATCGAAGCGCTCGAAAAAAGGTTTGACGTCATTGAAAGACTGCTTCGCCAGCGAGAGCCTTCCAAGGCGGCTTGGCGAGATGCGGTTGGCTTACTTTCCGACGACCCGTTCACAAAGCTGGTTCATCAAGAAGGCACCCGCATTCGTGAAGAGGATCGTGCGATGACTCGGGGCGACTCCGAATCGTGATCGTCCTTGATACCGATCATCTTGGGACGATGGACCTGAAGATAGCGAGCATCGCTTTGGCGCACGATGCACTTCTACTCTCAGCGAATCAGGTGGATTTTTGCAAGGTGCCCAATTTGCGTGTTGAGAACTGGCTGGACTAATACCAAGCTTTCACGACCTGCACGCCACCATGCCTGCACCTGCTGGGTACCGACCACAACCGCTTTACCGTGCGGCGTACAACCGGCCTGCGGCTTCCAGTTGCACCGTCCACCGTAAGAGGCAGACCGATCGTCATGGACCGATCATGCCGGCCGGTTCGGCGCCCTTGGCGGTGGCCAAGGCGCGCCAGGCGGCGATGTCGATGCTGTTGCTAAACAGTCGCACCGAGCCGTCGCACAGTACCGCCATCACCCCGCCCGGATGATGGCTACGGGCGGCGAACGTCTGCTCCTTGGTGTGCGAGGCGCTAATCGGCACGGGCGTCTTCTGCTGTTGGAACAGCGCGGCGGGGGCGATCAGCCGGGCGACCTCATCGGCTACCGGCGAGTTGGGGGGCAACCAGGCGTTGAAGGTTTGGCCTCCCAATGACGTGGAAAAGTCCGACGGCGGTCCGCCCCAGGCGCCGAATGCCTGGCTGGACATCTCCGGCAGCACTTTGACTTCGGCCATGCAGAGCGTGTTGCTCAGACCGTCCTTGATGTTGGCCGTTGAAGTTTGCACCCGGTAGGTGAACGGCGCTCCGCCAAACGGCACGCCCGCCTTGGTCGTTTGGCCGTAGTTCGTATTGCCAAAGTTGACCACGTAGTTGCCGCGCACGCGCGCGAACGAGTCGTTGTCCCACTCGTTCCGTTGCAGGCCGATGTCGGAAGGGCAGGAGTAGACCTTCAGCATCACCCGCCGCGCCGCATCGTTCTTGGGATGACTGAACGAGACGTTGAAGTCGATCGAGTTGTACCAGGCCTGCTGTTCGATGTAGGGGCCCATCTGGCTGTACCAGCCGTGGTCGTCGTACCAGGTGCCCGGCCCACGGCCGGTATACTCGGCGGATTCCCAAGAGAAGGCGGCGGTGGGAAAGCGGTCGTTGTTGTTGAAGGCAAAGTTGTGCATCCCCAAGCCAAGCTGCTTCAGATTGTTGCCGCACTCGGTCCGCCGAGCCGCCTCACGCGCCGCTTGCACCGCCGGCAACAGCAGCGCGATCAAAATACCGATGATGGTGATCACCACCAACAGTTCCACCAAGGTAAACGCAGTCTGCTTCGTATTTCGCATGACGATGTTATGAACTCCGTTCGCTGCCTTGCCATTACAGATCGAAATTACGCGACGATTCATCTCCGTTAATCTCAACCGCAACACCTCCTCGGACGGAAACCGGAACGAGCGTTTCCCGTTCGGCGTGCGGCGCAGCGGTCGGAATGTTGTCTTCGCGGACCATCCGCCCGGTGAGCCGCGTGATGTTGAACAGCACGTTGACTTTTCCCAGCGGTGCGTCATCGAGCCGATACCTTCCGTCCACCAGCGGGCTGCTGACCGGCGGCGCTTGGCCGCCCCCGGCGGCCGGCATGAAGGTCACGGTCCCTTCGGCGTCGTCCGGCAGCGGTT
>JBGTJT010000244.1:0-4576 GCA_041744995.1 Pirellulales bacterium
GGGCGACGACGTCGGCCTCTGGCGGCGCCGCGGCCGGATCGGTCACCAGCGCGGCCAGCAGCAAGTTCCGTGGCTTGTGGCGAAGCAGCGAATCGGTGAAGGCTGCCGACGGCAACAACGCGACGCCGGCGGAAACATGCCGGCCTAGGCGTTGCAACGCCGCCTTGACAGTCGCCTGATCTCCGTCCAACTCGACCACGGCTAGAACGCCATGCCGCGTACAGCCTTCTAACAGCTCATCGCGGGCCGTGCGTGTCAGCAATGTGGTGGACGTCTCACGAAACGCCTCGATCGATAACTCGGTGACGAGCGTTTCGTCGACGCCACGCAAGGCAACCCGTTTGCTATCGAAGAACAAATCGCGCCCTCGCACTCCCAACGGACGCAATCCCAAGGTGCGCGTGCTGGCGGCAACTTGCTGGCCGTCGCGAATCGCCGAGAGATGCAGCGCGTAGCTGAACGGCAACAGCGGAGTCCAAAAGCAAGGGTCGGGCATGAACGCCGCGGCAAGCCGCGTGTCGCCCGGCGGCAGCTCTTGGAGCGCAACGGTGGTCTTCAAGGTCTGCGAGTATTCGCTATGCGGTCCCACGACCCGGCCTTGCAGCACCAGGTCGGCGAAGGCGTCGACTCGGTCAAGCTCCACGTACACGCGGGCCTCGGCGGCGCTGAGTTCGCCAAAGAACACGCGGGCGGAATCGAGCCAATCGGCGACGTCGGGGGTAGTAGCGTGATTCATCGTGCTCTCACGAAAAGTGCTCGCTTTCCTCGAAGGTGTCGTCCGTGAACTCGGCCTCGACTTGCGGAGCGCTCGAGAGTTCGCCGGCCAAGTAGCGGCCGGTTACGGAGCCTTCGCAGCGAACAATCGACTCCGGCGGCCCCTCGCAAACGATCCGGCCGCCATCGTCGCCGGCGCCGGGGCCGAGGTCGATGATGTGGTCGGCCATCTTCATCACTTGCAGGTTGTGCTCCACGACGATTAGCGAATGGCCCACCGCCAGCAATGCGTCGAAGCAATCGAGGAGCTGTACCACGTCGCTGAAGTGCAGACCGGTGGTCGGTTCGTCAAGCACGAACAAGGTGCGTCCGCGTCGCGAGCCGGAGACGTAGGCGGCCAGCTTGAGTCGCTGCGCCTCGCCGCCGGAAAGCGTATTGGCCGGTTGTCCCAGCCGCAAATAGTCCAACCCCACGTCGATCAGCCGCTTGAGTTTGGTTTGCACCTTGGGCCGTCCGCGAAAGAAGGTGAACGCCTGCCGCACGGTCAGGTCGAGTACGTCGGCGATGTTGCGTCCGCGATAGCGGACCTCCAGGATTTCCGGCCGATAGCGGCGCCCCTGGCACTGCGGGCATTTCATGTAGATGTCGGCCAAAAACTGCATGTCGATGCTAATCGAGCCGTCGCCGTTGCAGTGCGTGCAGCGTCCGCCGTCGACGTTGAAGCTAAAGTGGCCCGGCGTCAAGTTCCGCATCCGCGCCTCGCTCGAACTGGCAAACACCGAACGGATTTCGTCGAAGGCTTTCAGATAGGTGACCGGATTGGATCGCGGCGAGCGGCCGATGGGGCTTTGATCGACCAGGACGACGTCGTCGATCTGTCCGTCGCCGTACAGGTCGTCGTAGGGCAGCGGCTTGGGAGCGTCCTTCCCCATCCGCCGGCTGAGTCCCGGATAAAGGGTGTCCTGCACTAGCGTGCTCTTGCCGGCGCCGCTGACGCCGGTCACCACGCACAGCACGCCCAGGGGAAACTCGATCGAGAGGTTCTTCAGGTTATTGCCGCGTGCCCCGGAGAGTTTGATCCAGCCATGTTCCGTGTCGCGCCGTCGCACAGGGCAGTTGGTCAAACGTCGGCCGGAAAGATAATCGCCGGTCAGGCTGGTCGGCGACGCTTCCATCTCCGCGGGAGTGCCTTGAAAGACGATCTCGCCCCCCTGTTCGCCGGCGCCGGGACCGACCTCGACCACCTGATCCGCCGCGCGGATCATCGCTTCCTCGTGCTCCACGACCACGACGGTGTTGCCGCGGCTTCGCAGTCGCTCGATCGCCTCGACCAACTGCTGTACGTCGCGCGGATGCAAGCCGACCGAAGGCTCGTCCAGTACGTACAGCATATTCACCATGCTGGAACCGAGGGCCGAAGTCAGCGCCACCCGCTGCGCCTCGCCGCCGGAAAGGGTTTTCAGCGTGCGGTCCAGGGAGAGATAGCTTAATCCGACTTCGTGCAAGTACCGCAGCCGCGACCGTATCTCGTGGCAGAGGTGTTTGGCGATCGGCGCATGGTGTTCAGCAAGCGGTAGCTCGTCAAAGAACGCCGCGCAGCGGTCGATCCGCATGGCGCACACCTCGGCGATGTTCTTGCCTCCGATTTGCGCGGCGAGCGACTCCTCGCGGAGCCGCGCTCCGCCACACTTGGGGCATGGCCGCGAGCTTCGCCAGCGACTGAGGAACACGCGCAAATGCATCTTATACTTGCGCCGCGCCAGCCAGGCGAAAAATCCTTGCAAGCCGCCGAAATTCCGTTCCGGGACACCCTCTTGAATCAACCGCACCTGTTCGTCGTTCAATTCGGAGAAGGGCACGTCGACCGGCAAGTGATAGTCGTCCGCTAAGGCGAGCAACTCTTCCAGTTCATGCGCATAGGCGGGCGTGCTCCAGGGGGCGATTGCACCGGCACGGATCGATTTGCTCGCGTCGGGCACCACCAGTTCCATATCGACGTCGATCACATTGCCGAAGCCCTCGCACTCGGGGCACGCGCCGAGCGGACTATTGAAGCTGAACAACCTTGGCTCCGGGGTGGCATAGTCGATGCCGCACTCGTCGCAACGAAACTGCGTGCTGAAGCTGAGCACCGCCCATCGTTTGCCATCGATGTCGATCGTCGCTGCGTCCGCTGTCGCTTCCTCCGCCGGGAGTTCGACAAACACTTTGAGGCGACCATGTCCTAGTTTGAACGCCGTCTCCAAGGAGTCGCCAAGCCGTTGGGGAGTCGTTTGCCCCGCGGTTAGCCGATCGACCAATACATAGATTGGCTGTCCGAGCTCGAGTGCGGCGTCGTCGCCGTGGGCCAACCGGAGCATACGGCCGGCGTTGAGTATGCGGAGGAATCCCTCTTCGCGCAGCGCGGCGGCCGTTTCCTCGGCCGTCGCCTCGGGCGCTACGTCGTAGGCATAGGCGATAATGAATCGGCCGCCATCGGCCAACCCAAACGCGCCGCCCGGCGTCAGTCCCGCGATGATCCGCTGCGGAGAATCCCGCACCACCAAACGTCCGCACTTGATGCAGTGGACCTCACCCAGCTTGGCGAACAGCAGCCGAAGATAGTCAGCGATCTCGGTTGCGGTGGCCACCGTCGAGCGGCTCGATTGGGTGACCTGTTTGCGGGTGACGGCCACCGCCGCGGGGATGCCGTCGATTCGCTCGGCGTCGGGTTTCTCCAAGCGTTCTAGAAATTGACGCGTGTAGGCGGAGAAACTCTCGATGTAGCGCCGCTGGCCCTCGGCATACAGGGTGTCGATCGCCAGCGAGGTCTTGCCGCTGCCGCTCAGTCCGCAAATGACGATCAACTTCCGCCGCGGCAGGTCGAGGTCGACCTGTTTGAGGTTGTGAACCTCTACGCCGCGGAGAATAATCGATTCGCTCGACACTACCGTTGCTCGCTAGCAGGTACTTGGTGGATAATCCTGGCTAAGGGTAATCTTTCATCGTAGCCCACAACCGATTGGCAAGCCAGTCATGCTGCACGAACGCGTCACCGTGATGGGGTTGGGGCGTCATGGCGGCGGGGTGGCGGCGGCCCGGTATCTCGCGCAACAAGGGGCGCGGGTGACCGTGACCGATCTGGCTGACGAACAGGCACTAGCGGCGTCGCTCGCGCAGTTGAACGACGCCGGCGTCGAACGGTTCACGCTCGGCCGGCATGTCGCCGACGATTTCACTGCGGCCAACGCGGTGGTTGTCAATCCGGCCGTAAGGCCCGACGACCGCTGGGTGCGGCTGGCGCGGGAAGCGGGTGCCGCCATTACCTCCGAGATCGAGTTGTTCCTGCGGGCTTGCCCGGCAACCGTAATCGGCGTCACCGGCAGCAACGGCAAGAGTACCACCGCGGCCATGACCGCCGCCTGCCTGCGAGCCGCCGGACGGCGGACGTTTCTTGGCGGCAATATCGAGCGCAGCCTGCTGCCGCTGGTCGGCACGCTACAGGCCGACGACGTCGTCGTGCTCGAGCTGAGCAGTTTTCAATTGGCCTGGCTGAACAACGACTCCCCCCGGCCCGAGATTGCCGCGATCACTAATTTCTCAAACAATCACCTCGACTGGCATGGCACGGTCGATTCCTATCGGGCAGCCAAGCAGCGAATCGCCGATCGCGCGTGGACAAAGCAAATTGTCCTCGGTCCGCTCGACGAAGCTTGGCGCAGTTGGGCGCATGCTCAGGCGGAATGGGTGGTCACTGTCGTGCCGGATGACCTCCCTAAGCTGCGGCTGCCCGGCAAACACAACCGGCGGAACGCGGCGCTGGCCGTCGCCGTGGCATGCTCCGCGGGATGCGCACGGCGCGATGCGGAGGCGGCCGTCTCGG
>JBGTJT010000245.1:0-4934 GCA_041744995.1 Pirellulales bacterium
ATACAGCACCCTCAAGCAGGGCGCTAAAACTTCAGAAATCCTGTTCAAGAGATTCCGCCCGGTTGAATGCTAACTGCCGGGTTCGAATTACAGAAACGATCCGTATTAGTCGACCGAGGTCGATGAACTCGAAGGCCGCTCGCGGCGAGCAGTCCGCAGGGATGCGAAACGCGCCTTTGAGCTATTTAACGCCTGAAAATGAACTCGGTTTATGTGAGAACGACCAAGGAACGACCTTGTTCCCTCGAGTGCGACTCGCCGCTTGCAAAATGCAACACCAGCGGCAACCTTATGCCCGTCAAATACCAGGGACGAACCAATCGAGCAGTGATGCCAGCCGGTGACTCAACTTTTCGAGTACGGCCGTTTGTCATCTTCTGAACGAAACCCATCCCCACGGATGGCAACTTCGCGAAGGACGCACTGCCCGTTCGGCATCCCGCAGGGGATTGCCCAACCTTGGAAATCCAATTCCCAACCGTGGGCGGCCCAACTTGGCCTCTATCGTAAATAGAGAGGCCCGTGGAAATCAGGGAGCCTAATCTCCGCCTGCTGGCAGAGCTTCAAGCTATGAACATCATAATATTGTCATCGAACGTGTCAAGCGACGTGTATGAGTCGCGGCATAAATTTACGCGGATTTTAGGGTTTGCCCAGTTGTTGTGGGTGCCCGCCGGATCACTTTTAGTCGATTCGCCAGGTCAGCACGACTTGGCAATCGAACCAAAACAAACCCCTAACCATCTATTACAACACAACTTGCGCCACAGTGCTCCCGACCACCGTCGGTTCAATCGATAGAATCGCTCCAACCGGAATATTTTACCTCAGACTGCTCATGGAAAAGGTCGATAGGGTTGATGGATGCCGACTTTTCTTTTCACAAGGCGACAGGTACGGTGCGTCATCATGGGAATTAGAGCATTGCTGCCAGCGCTGGTGTTAGCTTGGGCTTCCGTGGGCATGACCGCAGGCGGAGCGGAAATTCGCTGGTTGACTAACGTGGAACAGGCCACCGAGATTGCTCGCGAGTCGGATCGCATGGTGCTGCTGCACTTTTGGTCGACAACCTGCCCTCCCTGCGTTCGCTTGGAACGGAACGTCTTCTCCGATGATGTCGTGGTGGCGAACATCGAAGGCAATTTCGTTCCCGTCAAGATCAACGTGGACGAGCAGCGGGCGATCGCTAGGGCGTACAACGTGCGGCAATGGCCGACCGATGTGATTCTTTCGCCACAGGGCGAGGTGATCGCCACGCTCGGCTGCCCGCAAGATCCGTCGGAATATCTCGGCGAAATACAAGCGGCGACCAACCACTATCGCGCGCTGGCCGCCGATCGGATCGCCGCCCGCCATTCGCGGCCGGCGACGGAAATGCAGTTCAGTCCAACCTCCGCGACGACGGTGCGTGCAGGTTCCGGTATTGGGTTTGTCAACGTGGGCGCCGAACGGCCGCCGGTGCAATCGGAAACGACCATGCGAATGTCCTCGCTCCCGGAAGGCGACGATTCTACTGCGGAGAGAGGCGATTCCCGAACCGAATTGGTGCGGCTGGTCGGAGATCGCTATTCATCCCCATCGGAGGATATTCAATTCGCGACGGCCCCTCACGCATCGGTGCCGCCGGTCGCGACGGCCCCGCCACGCCAACCCCTTGTGCAGCGCCAACCCGTTGCACTGCGTCAAGAGAACCCGCCGTTGGCCCTGGAAGGCCGCTGCGCGGTGACAATCCATGCCAAACGGCAGTGGGTTCCAGGCGATCCGCGATTTGGTGCAATCCATCGCGGCCGCACCTACCTGTTCGCCGGCCCCCAAGAGCAACAGATATTCTTGACGACTCCCGATCGATACATGCCGGCGCTCGGCGGCCATGATCCGGTGATTGCGATGAATCGTGCGATGCTGGTTCCTGGCAAGATCGATTTTGGCATTTTCCATGAGGACCGAGTCTATTTGTTCGCCAACGAGCAGACGAAGGACGAGTTCAACTTGACTTCGGTCGACGCGATCGACCGAAACGTGGCAAACATCTATGAAGAACACGTGCAGCGTGCCGAGGCCGGCCACGGAACGATCCGAAGGTAGCGGCGTCAACCATCCGGCGCGGCCCAGCCGAGCGAACGCTCCACGGCTCGCGCCCAGTCGGTGCAGAGTTCCTCGCGGCGTGGGGTGCTCATCTCCGACTTGAATTCCCGATCGAGCGCCCAGCAACGGGCCACGTCGTCTTGGTTTTTCCAAAAACCGACGGCCAGGCCCGCGAGATAAGCGGCGCCCAAGGCGGTCGTTTCCACCACTTGGGGACGTCTTACCGTGGCGTCTAGCAGATCGGCCTGAAATTGCATCAATGCGTCGTTGGCCGCCGCGCCGCCGTCGACCTTCAATTCAGCCAAGTCCAAGTGCGAATCCTTCTCCATGGCGATCAACAAGTCGCGCGACTGGAACGCCATCGATTCAATCGCCGCGCGGGCCAGATGACCGGCCGTGGTGCCGCGGGTGATGCCCAAGATCGCGCCGCGGGCATATTGGTCCCAGTGGGGAGCGCCCAGGCCGACGAAGGCCGGCACGAGATAGACTCCGCCGTTGTCTTCCACGCTCGCTGCAAGTTCTTCAATTTCCGATGAAGACGCAATCAGTCCCAACCCGTCGCGTAGCCACTGAACCACCGCGCCGGCGATGAAGACCGACCCCTCCAGGCAATAGGTGACTTTGCCATCGATTCGCCAGCCGATGGTTGTGAGCAACTGATTCTGAGAGTCAATCGGATCCGCCCCGGTATTCATTAGCATGAAGCAGCCGGTGCCATAAGTGTTCTTCACGCTGCCAACTTCGAAGCACGCTTGCCCGAACGTGGCCGCTTGCTGATCGCCGATCGCACTGGCAACCGGAATGCCGCGGCCAAACAACGCCGGCTCGCACTCGGCATACACCTCGCTGCTGTCGCGCACTTGCGGCAACATTTCGCGCGGAATGTCGAGGATGTCCAACAGTTGTTGATCCCAATCGCCTTCGTGAATATTGTAGATCAACGTGCGGCTGGCGTTGCTGGGGTCGGTCACGTGGCAGCGCCCCCCGGTGAGCTTCCAGATCAAAAACGTGTCGATCGTGCCGAACAACACCTCGCCGCGGGCGGCTCGCTCCCGGGCACCGGCAACGTTGTCGAGCAGGTGCTTAATCTTCGTACCTGAAAAATAGGCGTCGACAACCAGTCCGGTTTTACGCTTGAACAGCGATTCGTGGCCGGCCGCCTTCAATTGCTGGCACATCCCGGCCGTGACGCGACTTTGCCACACGATGGCGTTATGAATTGGTTCGCCCGTCGCGCGGTCCCATAGGACTGTCGTTTCGCGTTGATTGGTCACGCCAATCGCGGCCACGTCGGCCGGATCGGCCGAGGCGTCGCGCAGCACCTGCTGGGCAACTTCCAACTGCGTTTTCCAGATCGTATTTGCGTCGTGTTCCACCTCGCCCGGCCTCGGCAGTATCTGCTCGAACTCTTGCTGCGCCGTGGCCACGGCCAAGCCTTGGTGGCTGAACAGAATCGCCCGCGAGCTGGTGGTGCCTTGATCCAAGGCCAGAATGTACTTCGCCATGTCGTGTGTTCGCTCCCTGCTTAGCCTGAACAGATATTCCGAGAAACGCCGCGAAGAACACCTACTGGAGCGACGCCGACGATTGGGCGTCTCAAACGCGGGCACATGCACAACGCGACGACGGCAGGCAGCGGCGTCTTAGATCTTGATACCAAAATGCCGTTTTAGCCGTTCCTCGGTCACCTCCACCACATGTGCCTGCCGCTCCGCCGGCAGTTTTCCAGCCTCGACGAGCAATTGCGACAATTGCTGGAGTGTTGGCTTTATCAATGGGTGATGGTACAGCAGCATCAGCCGCCGCTCAACCAAATCGTCGAGCGTGGCGACCGACTCATGGCGGATCACCCATTCGACGACCGCCGTCGGTAAGCTCGTGCCGATAATGTTCTCTGCCAAATCGGTCGCAGCAGGGAAGTCGAGTTCGCGGACGATTTCGAGCGTCTGCCAGCCGAACAACTCGAATAACGCGGCGAACTGTTCGGTCGACAGTCGGGCGCGTAGCACCGCGGCATCCTCCGGTTCCACCGCTCCCGGCAGGGGTCGCTCGCGAGAATTGCCCAACTGCGGCCTGCCCAAACGGCTCAGTACGGCCTCGGACGTTTGCTCCGCCAGGGCGCGGCAGGTGGTCAGCTTGCCGCCGATGATCGAACAGACTGGCAGCGGCGCGGCTTCATGCCAGTGGATCTCGTGGTCGCGGCTGACGCTGCTGGGTGAATCCGTCTTGGCGGCGGGCAACGGTCGCACGCCGCAATAATGCATCAGCAAATCGCTTCGTGCCAGATTGACCTGCGGAAAGATTTGGTTGAGCGACTGGATAAGGTATTCGATCTCCGCTTCGGTGGCGACCGCGTCATAGGGGTCGCCTGAATAGGGAATGTCGGTCGTGCCGACCAGCACCGCCTCACCGAACGGCAAAATGAAAAAGGGACGACCGTCCTCGGCCTCGGCGTAGATTGCGTCGTCGCCCAGCAATTCCTTCAGCACCGCCTGCCGCGTGACAAAATGGGTTCCCTTGGTGCCGCCCATCAGACGTCGGCTCTCCATGGGCAACGCCGAAAGTGTCTGATCGACCCAGGCGCCAGTCGCGTTGATAATCATCGCTGGCTGAAGACACGATTCCGGCGACGATTCATCCACCGGGGATGGATCTCCCGGATAATTTGAGGCTGTTTGCCGCAGTACGAGTTGATTGCCACTCAACCGCGGTAAATGGTAGGTATGCAATTCGAACGCGACCCCTCGATCGCCGGCGATTCGCCGGCAATCGGTGAGCATCGCCTGGCAAAATCGTTCGGGAAATCGTAACTGACAGTCGTAGTACGAACAAACGACGTCAAATCGCTG
>JBGTJT010000246.1:0-9269 GCA_041744995.1 Pirellulales bacterium
TGCCAATGCGGCTTGCCGTCGAGAGCGTCAGGGCAAAGCTGGCTAGCACCGCGCCCTCATCCGTCTGCTGCGCAGCCACCTTCTCCCAGAGGGAGAAGGGGTGTAAGCGACGCCGTCCGCGCTTCTCCACATTCCGCATTCCGCATTCCGCATTTGTGGACCGGGCGGCGCTGCCATTCGATCGAGGTCGAGAACCAATCACGGAAACACCTCGCCATCGAGCAACAGCTCTTCGCTGGGGGCCTCGGCCAGCGGCAGATGGACGAGCAGTCGGTAGACGACCGCTTGCGGCAGGTTGGCCGCTTCTTCGGACAGCATCGAGGTGGTGTAGCCGGGCAGGTCCGCGCGCTGCTTGGAATGCATGTCGATCGCCACCGCCACCTGCACTGCCAGCGGCAAGCTGCCGCGCTCGTCGGTGTTCCACTCGTCGAACCATTCGACGCCGTCGCTGTAGCGAAACTCGACGGCGATCACCTCCGCCGCCAGCAGTTCGCCGGCGGAGTTGACCCGGTCGAGGTCGCCCGTCTCGATTGCGTACTGCGTGACGGCCCGATCGAGCGAACGGCGAGCCAAGCCCGCCGTCTCGGTCGGCCGTTCATTCGGATTGAAGGCGTCGAGCCGACCGGGGGATGGGTTGCCGCGGATGCCATCACCGCCCCCCGCGGCCGTCGCCGCCGAACCGCCGACAACGTAGTAGGCGACCGACTTGATGTCGCTCGGCAGGTCCACGGCGCCCCGATCCGAGTCACCACGCATGACCAGATCGTACTCATCGAGTCGCGGCAGGCGACTGACGTCGAGCTGCAACTCGTAGCGGTTGCCGTATAACCCCGGCACACTGCGGGGCGCCGCTTGGCCGGCGATATCGGTAACTTGGTTGGCAGACGCCTGTTCGTCCGCGGCGGTCAGGCCGCCGTCGCCGAATTCGTCGCTAGGCAGGTCTCCTGAGCCAATTCCCTCCAGGTCATCCAAGCCGCCGAGGCTCGACACGCTGGAAAAGTCGATCGGTTTGTATTGCACCGTGCTCCGCAGGTCGTCGGCGATCCGCTGCAACACGGCTCGGGCAAGCTGTGCTTCCTCGATCTGCGTGCGACGGGTGTCGGTGGCGTTGAGGTGGACCTTGATCGCCATGCTGAGCAAAAACAGCACAATCGCCGACAGGGCCATCGCCAGGATGACTTCAAACAGAGTAAAGCCTCGCGGCGGTCGTTTCATGGCGATCCCTCCGTGGATGAGGCCGCGCCGCCGGTGCCGGCGGCGGTCGGATTGAGTGCGGCGTCCTCGGGCAATTCCATGCCGGGGTCGGGCATCCACCGCACCAGCGAGAAGCTCTGTCCACGACGCCCGGCCGGGACGTTCTCACGGACGGTGACTTGCACGGCCAGCAGCCCTTGTTCGTCGATCCGCTGCAAATTGACCGAGTAGAGCCAGTTGGGGTCTTCTGGAAAGATTGCCTCCGCGGTAACTTGCGGCTCGACCATGCCGGAGGTCAACTCGGCCAGCTTGCTCTGGCACAACAACTGTGCCTGCGTGACGCCGCGGGCGATCGAAGCGCTCTTGGCGCCGATCCGCACCAGTTCGCCCAGAATCACCAAGGCACCGGCCAGGATCGCCAATGCCAGCACGATCTCCAGCAGGGTCAACCCGCCACGGCACAACGTTGCTTTCGATCGCATCAGGTTCATGGCGGATTTTATTGGGGAAGGAGAAATAAACGTCTCCTCTGATTGTAGCTCAACAGAGGTCCAAGGCCATAACGTGGCCGACGCTGCCAGCGCCGGCAGTTAGTCGTACCAGCACGACGCGCCAGCAAGTGCATTGGCGGAGGGAACCGCGTATTTCTCCCAACTGCCTCGGCGGCGTTGCGCCTGCTGGCTCGCGATGCACTTGCTTGCGCCGCGTGCTGGTATTCTCCGGCGGCTTACCGTCGCGCAACCAGCAGATTGTCGATCAGCCGGGTCTGGCCGATGCGAACTGCGATCAACAGCACCACCTCGTGCTCGATGCGCCCGACGGCCCGCAGTGATTGCGGATCGGCCACGGCGATGTAGTCGATTCGGGCCTCTTCAACTCGATCGAACTGCCTCCGCATCCCGTCGATCAACGCCGCGGCATCATGTTCCCCTTGCTCGATACGCTGCCGCGCCCAGTCGAGCGCCTGATAAAGTGTCAACGCGCGCCGCCGTTCGTCCGCCGACAAGTAGCGATTGCGGGAACTCATCGCCAGGCCGTCCGACTCACGCACGGTGGGGCATACGACCACGTCGATCGGCACGTTGAGATCGGCGCACATCTGTTGGATGACGCGCGTCTGTTGATAGTCCTTCTGGCCAAAGAAGGCGACGTCGGCGGGTACGATTTGGAACAACTTCATCACCACCGTGGCCACGCCGGCGAAATGGCCTGGGCGAAACCGCGCCTCATACTCCCTGGCGATCGGCCCCACGTCGATGGCGGTGGCCGCCTTGAAGTTTCCCTGTTCGTCGCGGGGGCCGTACATTTGCTCGGTCGCGGGAGCGAACACAAAGTCGACCTCGTGGGCCGCCAGCGCCGCCAGGTCGTCCTCCAGCGTGCGGGGATACTGCTCGAAGTCCTCGCCCGGCAGAAATTGCGTCGGATTGACGAAAATCGTCACCACGGTCCGATGGCACCGCTGGTTCGAGGCAGCAACCAGGCTGAGATGCCCCGCGTGCAAAGCGCCCATGGTGGGCACAACGCCGACCGTCTCGCCGGCCGCCTGCGCGTGCTGTACCGCGGCCCGCATGTCGTCGACGGTTTGGATGATTCGCGGGGAGGTCATTGCATGGCTTCGATGGCGGCGGCGACTTCGACGACCGCATTGTCGTGGCTGCCGTCGGCCAAATGCAAGACGGGGCAGCCGAGATCGGCCGGCGGCTCGCCCTGGGGCGCGAGATTCACCAACAGGGTCGGCGGCTGCAAGCGGAGGCGTGGATCGTCACCGGGCAACACGGCCTCGATCGACAGCAATTCCTCTGCAATCGAGCCGCCGTGGGGGGCAAGTTGCCGCTGCACGTCGGCGATCAGTCTTGCGGCCTGGTCCCGCTCGGCCCGCACCGCCACGCGAAACGGCGTGCGATTGATGTTGTCCAGCAACTCGGCAATCGTGCGGCCGATGATCGGATGCCGCATAGCGCCGGCCACTTCCGCCGCCGGCGCCAGTACGAAGCGACGAAAGGCCATTCTCGGATGCGGCACCGTCAGCCGGTCGGTCTGGATCACGGCGTCGTCGTACAGTAGCAGATCGAGGTCCAGCACTCGGGCGTCCCAGCGGATGCGTCGCCGTCGGCCCACCTCGGACTCGATTTCGTGCAGTCGTTGATGCAGGACCTCGGCGGAAAGGTTCGTTTCCAGCCGCGCGGCGCCGTTGAGAAACGCCTGCTGACCGGGGGGGCCGCCCACCGGCGCCGTTTCCCACCACTGGCTAAGCCGCATCCTCTGGCCGCCGCCGGCGTCACGCAATCGCTCCACCGCCGACTGGAGCGTCAGCTCGCGGTCGCCCAAATTCGCTCCCAAGGCAATCAAGGCGGTTGACATACGGTATGGTCGTGGCGCGTTTGCCGCGGCGTGGCGCAGATCGGCGCACGATGTTCGAGTTCGAAGCCCACACAAACCGTAGCAGTGAAAAAAAGCTGGGGGTGACATCCTGGTCGCGACTAGGTCGCCGACTGTCGATCCGGTCAGTCGCCGACCCCCGAGCTTCAATCCGTCCGCGTCATGTTAGTGGCAGGCCGATCCTCGCGCTGTCGGATCCGTGACAATCGCCAGGGGGTCTCGCCGACGCGAAGCGAAGGAGTGGAACTTCGGTTGTCCGTCGGGCGGTTCGCGATTCAGTTTCTGCCCGCCGTGACTCGCGGCCAAAGGCCGCGAAGACGGTGAAGAAGTTCGGTAACCGCGCAGCGGCCAACCATTTTGAGCAACTGCTCATCTTCATGGCATCCTTGGGAATCGCCCCAACGGCTGCGACTTGACGCCGTCACAACCAAGATCAATTGAGTATTGCTGATGCAAGCTTAAGAATGAAAATCACCGAACCGGCAATTGAACAAGCGAAGTTTCTCTCCAACACAACGGCCTATTTTGAGCATCGCCCGCCAAATGTCAAGCGACTAACCAAGAACAATTTTTTTTCTTCAAACTGGGGTTGCCAACGCTTCATTTTGTGCTCTCGATTTTGCGCGGCGCACCATGCCGTGATTCACCGCGGCTGCGAGGCGCGCGGTGTGCGAATTCAATCGGCACCGCGCTCCAAATGCTTGCGATGCGCCAGCGCCGGTAGTTGTCGCCGCATTGAGCGCATCACTTCGAGATCGATTTCCGCCACCGCCACGCCGCTGTGCGCGCCGTCCAGTTCGGCCAACACCAGCCCCCACGGATCGATGATCTGCGAATGGCCGTAGCTGATGAGCTTGGGCGTGTGCGCGCCGACCTGGTTGGCGGCCAATACGAACGCTTCGTTCTCGATCGCGCGGCTGCGCAGCAGAACCTGCCAGTGCAACTCGCCGGTCGCCTTGGTAAACGCGCTGGGCACGGCGATCAATTCCGCATGCTCGTCTGCCAGCCGGCGATAGAGTTCCGGAAAACGCAGATCGTAGCAGATCGACTGGCCGACGCGCGCCAGCGGCGTCGGCGTGCAGACGATGTCGCTGCCGCCGACAATGAAGCGCGATTCGCGGATCGACACCCGGTCGGCGATCTCGACGTCGAACAGATGAATCTTGCGGTAGCCGGCCAGCAATTCCCCTTGCGGCGAAATCAGCAGGCTGGTGTTGTAGGCTTTGCCGGGCGTTTCGCTTTGCTCGCAGAAGCTGCCGGCCAACAGCGTGACGCCCAGTCGTCGGGCCAAGCCGCAAGCGAACCGCCGCGTCGGTCCGTCGAGCGGTTCCGCCTGGGCGATCATCGCCTCGAAGTTGCCCAGGCAATTAAACATTTCCGGCAGCACAACGAACTGGGCGCCTTCGGCCGCCGCCTGCTCGACCAAGCGCTCGGCGTCGGCCAGATTCGCTTGCTTGTCCTCGCGGCTGTTCATCTGCACGACGGCCGCCACGAACTTGTCCATCACTCGGTTCCTCATGCAACGTTCTGTTGTCTCAACAATTTAACCGACTGAAGCAACCACACATCGCCAACAGCAACCCTTCTCCCTCGGGGAGAAGGTGGCTGCGCAGCAGACGGATGAGGGCGGCGCCGCCAGTCGGCGCTGCCACACCAACATCAGCCGGAGGGCGCTAGCCCCCGGTTCGCAATTCAATGTGTATTGAATCTCGGCCGCCATTCAAACCGGCCGCTAGCGCGGTCCGGCTGATGTTCGTATGGCAACGTTGATTGGCACAGCCCTCATCCGGCCTGTGGCCACATTCTCCTCGGGGAAGAAGGGTTTTGCTTCGTTTAGTCTATCGGAACTCAATCACCCGAAAGCTCGAAATCTCGGAATCCATGATACCGCGATAACGTGTGATTCAGCATGCCCCACCGGCAGTTCTCTCGGAGGCCGACGGCGCGGCCGTTTGTTTAATCGGGCCGCGGTTCGTATGCTTATAGAAGTACCTTCGCGCCCTGGGCGCACACCGGAGAGTCTGCCACATGGCGAAAATCACCGAGACCGTTGCCACCTTCAACAGCGCCGTGCGGACGCTGCTGGCGGTGATTGTGACCGCAGCCATCGGCATTGCCGGTTGGTTCGGCTATACCACCTACCATGCCAGCGAGATCGAGCTGCGCAAGACCGAGCAGCAATTGGTCGCCCTCGGCGACGAACTGGCCGACCGCAACGCGCGGCTCAAGCGCAGCCAGGCGACCATCGACCAGCAGTCCACCCGGATCAACCAATTGGGGCAAGAGATCGTCGAAAAGAACAAGGAAATCTCCCGGCTGGACACGGCCTTGCGGCTGATCAAAGTCGACCGCCGGCTGGCCCGGGTGCGCGTGGTGTCGCAACAAGAACTCGAACAAGGCGGGCTGGCGACCACCATCGAGTTTGTCGAAGTGAATGAAGACGACCAGCCAATCGACGAGCCGCGGCGGTTCACCGTCCGCGGCGATATCGTGTATGTCGAGTACCTGGTGGTGAAGTTCGAGGACCGGCTGGTGGAACTGGGCGAGTCGGTGTCGATCTGCACGTTCCGCCGCATCTTCGGCGAGTACATGGAACCGCAGCAGGGCTTCGCCATCGATCGGGCCGACACCCGCCCTGGCGCCTACAACACCGGCGGCACGCTCACGGAATTTGAGCGCAACATCTGGCAGGATTTTTGGGAGATCTCCAACGACCCGAAACAGGCCGAGCAGCGCGGCATCCGCGCCGCCCACGGCGAGGCGGTGTCGTTCAAAACATTGCCCGGCAAGGTCTACCGACTCACATTGCGAGCCAGCGGCGGCCTGACCGTTTCGCCCGCCGAAGACGACCCGACGCCGCCGGTTGATCCGGCGTAGTGTGATAACGCCTGGGTGTCGCTTGCGGCCCAACTTTTACGGAACATGCATCCCGACGCTCGCCTGCGCCTGCGGCTACGGGTTAAACGAGTCATCCATGACAGTCTCCCTCCAGCTTGGCAACGTCGCCATCGACTTTCCCGTCGTGCAGGCGGCGTTGTCGGGTTACAGCGACCAGCCGATGCGGCTGATCGCGCGGCGATTGGGCGCTTCGTATACGTTGTGCGAGGTGATGCTCGACAAGTTCATCGTCGACGTCGCCAAGGGGAGCAAGGCCCGGCGGTATCTCAACGTCTGCGCCGAGGAGCGCCCGGTCGGCGGCCAATTGATGGGCGCCAACCCGGAGGACTTCGGTCCGGCGGCGCTCAAGCTGGTCGAGGCGGGCTTCGACGTGATCGACATCAACTTCGGCTGTCCCGTGAAAAAGGTGCTCGGCCGCTGCCGCGGCGGCTTTCATCTCAGCCAGCCGGCCGTCGCGCTGGAGATCGTCGGCCGCGTCCGCGACGCCGTGCCGCCGCACATTCCGGTTACGGTCAAGATGCGACGGGGGATCGACGACAGCCAAGAGAGCCGCGACAAGTTCTTTGAGATCTTCGACGGCGCCTTCGAGCGGGGGATCGCCGCGACGACCGTTCACGGCCGCACCGTGATGCAGCGCTACGAAGGGCCAAGCCGCTGGGCGTTTCTGCGCGAGCTGAAGCCGCATGCCGGCGAGCGGGTCGTGCTCGGCAGCGGCGATCTGTTCACGGCGCAAAGCTGTCTCGACATGATCCGCGAGACGGGCGTCGACGGCGTCACGGCCGCCCGCGGCGCGATCGGCAATCCCTGGATATTTCAGCAAGCCCGCGCACTGGCCGCTGGCGAGCCGCTGCCGGAGCCGCCGCGCCTGCACGAACAGCGGGCAGTGATCGAAGAGCACTATCGGCTGTCGGAAGAGGTCTACGGCGAGCAGCGTTCCTGCACGATGATGCGGAAGTTCGGCATCAAATACTCGCAGTTGCACCCGCAGTCGATCGAGGTCCGCGACGCCTTCGTAAAGGTGAAATGCCGCGCCCAATGGCAGGCGGTGCTGGCAGAGCACTACGCCACCGACGCGGCCGGCTGCCATCCACCCCAGTAGGTCAGGCGAGGGCGCCGCTCTTACTCTTACTCTTACTCTTACTCCGTCGCTGAAGTTGGGATTAAGATTAAGATTATGATTAAGAGTACGCAGTTGCTCTTGCGCCGACGGCCTCCGAGGGCCGTTGTACAACTCGCCCGGCCTCGGAGGGCCGTCGTACAGACCTACTAGTCGAACTTGAAGTCGTCTTCCTCGCCCTTGCCCTTGTCGAGCTTGATGTTTCTTTTCTGGTAGATCGGCATGTGGCGGTAGTAGACCTCCAAGGTCATGGCGGCCATGCAGGTGGCGTACAGCCGGCCGCCGTGCTTGGCGATTTTGCTCTTGCTCCAACTGCCTACCTGGTGCCCCTGTTTGTCCTGCGTGGCAATCAGGTAGTCCCGCATCTTGTTGTTCCATTTGTCCCAGATGTCGCCCTCGCCGTCGGTATATTGAAACAGCACCTGCGTGGCGTAGTAGTTAAAATACATGTTCTTCGGGTCGGGGCCGGTGCGGGAAATGTAGGCAACCGTCTCTTCCAGGGCCGGGTTCCGCGGCCAGCCCATGTACATGCGGCTCAGTGCGCCGATGGCGGTGGTCGAGGCCCGTTTCTGCGGATCGCGGTAGCCGTAGTATGAAATGCCATACTCGCCCCGCATGCCGACCACATGGTCGAGGTTGTGGTGGATGCCGGCCACCGCGGCGGGCGGCACATACAGCCCTGCCAGATTGGCGCTCTTGTAGGCCATCATTTGCCAGCCGAGCACCGAGGTGTCCTGCCCTGGACCATGATAGCCGAAGCCCCCCGTCTGGCGGCCTTGCTGGCTGACGATGTAGGCGACGGAAGCCTGCGCCGCGTCGCGGAGCGTGCTGTCGCCACTCATGCCGTACGCTTCGCACAAGGCGATCGAGGCGATGCCGTGGCCGTACAGGTATCCGCCGTCGAGCTTGAAGCCGTTCTTGTCCATCTTGCCGTGGTTGAGCAGAAAATTCAGCCCGCGGCCGACGGTCTCTTTGTATTTGCCGTCGAGATGGTTGTAGCCTGCGCCGAAAAATGGCAGAAGCGCCAATCCGGTAGCGCCGTCGTAATGCTTGGCGTGCGCCTCGTCCGGTTCGGAACATTGCCCGTTGCATTGCCCTCCGCCACGATGATCGAAGCACCAGCTTCCATTGGGATTTTGATGCGCCGCCAGCCAGGCGAGCGCCGCTTCGACGGCCGCCTCGCTATCGGGTGTGCCGCCGCGAGCCTTGACGGCTTGCTTACGCCCCTCCGAGCTGCGTCCGCCCACCATTCCCTTGCCGTCGGCCACGCCGCTGCCGAGCTGCGACAGCACGTCGGTTTGCGGTCCGGCGACATTGAGGATGTCGCTGACGTTCATCTCCACCTTCGCCATCTGCTCGGTGTCCGGGGTCTCTGAAGGATCGGCAAGCAGTTCGTTGGAGACGTCGAGATTATCGACCGCGTCAACCATATCGACCGGCTCGCTCAGGTCGACCGAGTCGTCCAACTCGTCGACGTCGAAGTCTTCGATCTGGGGCATCTCAAGCAGTTCTTCCAGTTCCTCTTGAGTCTCCGACGGGAAGAGCGAGAGCACCTTGTTGTTGTCTTCCTGCTCCAAACCCATGTCGAGCATCGCCAGCATTAGCACCAGCGCCATGTGAAACAGGGCGCTGATCAGCCAGGCCGGCAGATTGCGGGTGACTTCGCGCAGCCAGCTATCGC
>JBGTJT010000247.1:0-2229 GCA_041744995.1 Pirellulales bacterium
GGCTATGGCTTGCGTCGGATGATGATTGACCAGTCGGGCGATCAAAAGGGAGTGCTTAAGCGGGGTGAATACAAGAGCCTGCAAACCGATCGCGTGGTCCTTGTTCCGGGACCCCCCGAGGAAGTCCGTGTCGTGAATAGAATCTACGAACTGTTCGTGACGGAAGGAAAACGGGAAAGTGAGATAGCAGACATCCTCAATGCTCAAGGGCTTGTGACCGACTATGGCCGCCCCTGGAACCGCGGCACTGTCAGTCAGGTACTGTCGAACGAAAAGTATATCGGCAACAACGTGTACAACCGCACTTCGTTTAAGCTGAAGCGGAAGCATGTCAGGAACGCTCCCGACATGTGGGTGCGGGCAGATGGGGTATTCAAGCCGATTGTCCCCCCTCAAATGTTCTTTACTGCCCAAGGCATCCTGCAAGAACGCAATCGCCGCTTCACTGATGACGAATTGATCGACCGATTAAAGACATTGGCCGTGCGGCATCCCACGTTGTCCGCCGCCTTAATCGACGCGGCCGAAGACATGCCGACTTCAGCGACTTTTCGTTCGCGGTTTGGCAGCTTGATCCGAGCCTATCGCCTCGCGGGCTATACGCCGGACCGCGATTTTCGTTACGTCGAAATCAACCGCCAGTTGAGGGACTTGTATCCCCACTTAGTTGACGAGGTGGTTCAACGGCTTGACGCCGTGGGCGCTACGGTCACACGCGATGCGACCAGTGATTTGCTGCTGATCAATGGGGAATATAGCGCCTCGATGGTACTTTCCCGCTGCCGCCAAACGCCAGCAGGATCGCTCAGGTGGTGGATCCGAATCGACGAACGGATCGCGCCCGACATTACGATTCTAGTCCGCATGGACCCAGCCAATGAAAAGGCAACAGACTACTACCTCTTTCCGTTGATGGACTTGCAGGAACCGAAGCTGTTGCTCTGCGAAGCAAACGGGGCGTATCTCGATACATACCAGTTCGACAGTCTGGACTATTTTGCGGGTCTGGCAGAACGCAGCAAGATTGAGGTGGCAGCATGAATGGGCTTCGGGATTCGCAGATCCACATGATTCCCTTGGACCGCATTACGGTCGTCAATCCGCGGGAACGTGGCAAGCGGAAGTTCAAGCAGATCGTCGATAACATCGCCAGTTTGGGATTGAAAAAGCCAATCACCGTCACGCCCAAGGACTCGTCGAACGGGGCCACGGAATATTACCTGGTCTGCGGCCAAGGTCGGTTCGAGGCTTACGACATCCTTGGAGAAAAAGAGATCCCCGCCTTAATCGTGCAAGTCACGAAGGAGGAATTGCTGCTAATGAGTCTTGTCGAGAATCTAGCGCGCCGCCAACGCTCGTCGATCGAACTCGTTCGGGGCATCGGCGAGATGCGGGATCGTGGCTATTCCTTTGCCGACATTGCCGCCAAAACGGATCTCGATACGACCTACGTCCGAGGCATGGTGAAGCTGCTCAAAAATGGAGAGGAACGCCTCGTGCAAGCGGTGGAAAAGGGCAAGATTCCCGTTAGCGTCGCGGTCACGATTGCCAGATCCGACGACCACGAGATTCAGAAAGCACTGACAGAAGCCTACGAAAAGAACACGCTGCGAGGCAGGAAGTTGCTCGCTGCGCGACGGTTAGTTGAGCAGCGCAAGACGGATGGCAAACGCGTCCGGGGAGGAACGCACAAACACGAGACAGAAGCGGTTTCGTCGCAGAAGTTGCTCCGTACTTATCAGAATGAGACGGCTCGTCAACGGCTGGTCATTCAGAAAGCCAAGCTGTGCGAGACACGTCTGCTGTTCGTAGTCTCGGCATTGCGGCAGCTTTTCAAGGACGAACACTTTATCAACCTGTTGCGTGCGGAAACACTCGACACGCTGCCAGCATATCTGTCCACCCAACTCCACGGAGAAACACAATGAAAACCAACGGTCGCGTCAAACTCGCCTGCGAACAAGTCGTTAAACAAATTGCAATGGAGAACATTCTGCCGCTCCGGCTAATTGCACCAAGCATTAGAACCTCGGGGAAGTACCGGCGGATTAAGGCGTCCGTCCGAGAAGTAGGGATTATCGAGCCGCTGTGTTCGGCGACAACTACATCTCTCCTTTAGCGACAATTAGAATTCCCCTTCGAAGCGGCCCGACTACCCTTTGCGGTTAGCTTGCTTGGCATCGCTCGGCTTGGCTTTCTTCGCGTTTTCCAAACGGTAGCTCGATACGT
>JBGTJT010000248.1:0-7100 GCA_041744995.1 Pirellulales bacterium
AACCCCTTGGTCTCGATCATGCCGAGCGCTTCCTGAGCTTTCGCCATCGGTTAGGTCTCCAGAGAGTAAAAAAGGTAAGGGTTCAGGTTTCAGGGGCCAGGGTCAGGACGATGGAGATTATCGATCTCCTGATACCTGAAACCTGATCCCTCTTCATTGCTTCAATAACTCGCATTTGCTGGCGTGGGCCAGGTCGGCTGCGTTGCCTTCGTCCGTGTCGAGGTGGACTTCCAACTTGCTCGTTTCGTCGGCTCGCACGAGCAGGTCTTCGAGTACCAGCGAACAACTCGATTCGATCCGAAGGCTCATGCGGTCGCCATTTTTGACGCCGTAGTACTTGGCGTGTTGCTGATTCATGTGGACGTGCCGTTCCGCCCGGATCACTCCCTCGCGCAACTCGACCACGCCTCGGGGGCCGACCAGCACGCAGCCAGGAGTCCCTTCGATCTTGCCGCTGGCTCGCACCGGGCAATCGATGCCGAGCGAGATCGCGTCGGTAAACGCCAGTTCCACCTGGCTATGCGAGCGCGTCGGGCCAAGTATTCGTACGCTCGGCAGCATGCGCTTTCGCGGGCCGACGATCATCACGGTCTCTTCGGCGGCGTAAAAGCCGTCTTGGTAAAGATCCTTCATTGGCGTCAGCGTGCTGCCCGGACCGAACAGGATCTCGACGTGCTCATCGGTCAGATGGCAATGCCGGGCCGAGACACTGACCGCCAAATGCGGCGCGGCGCTGGGGGCCGGCTCTCCGCCGGACGGCATTTTCACGATGATTTCGCGAACGATCCGTTCCACGGCGGCTCGATCGAGAGTGCTGGCAATGCTCATGTGTTGGCGCCCGTGTCGCTGTTTGTTGAAGCGGCCGATGAGGCCGCGTGCGTGTTGTCGGCTATATGCAGGTCGACCCCGGCTTGCTGCATCCGCTCGCGCCACTCGGACGCCAATTCGTCGTCGACGACCATTTTCTCGATCTCGCCGAGTTCGCACACATGCGCGAGACTGCGGTGGCCGAACTTGGTGCTGTCGGCGACGATCGCGACCTCGTCGGCGGCGGCGATCATGGCTTGCTGGGTTTCCACCTGCATCACGTTGCTGTTGTAGAGTCCGTCTTCATTGATCGCCGCCACGCTCAAGATCGCCTTGCGGACGTTGATCTGCTGAAGCATGTTCTTGGCATAAGGCCCCATCGTGGTACCGCTACGACTGTGAACGTAACCGCCGAGGATCACCAAATCGATGTTCGTATTCGACGCCAGTAGATTGGCCACCGGCATGCTGTTGGTTACCACTTGCAGCGGCCGGCCGACCAGCAGCCGGGCCACTTCGTAGGTTGTGCTGCCCCCGTCGAGCAACACCGTATCGCCGTCGTCCACCAGTTCGGCCATCCGCTGGGCAATCGCCTGCTTCTTATCCCACTCGCTCGACTGCCGATCCCGAAAATGCGGGAACTGCGGCGTGTCGCCGGTGTAGAAGACTCCGCCATGCGTCCGTTTGGCGCTGCCGCCTTCTTCCAGCAACTCTAGGTCACGCCGGACAGTCGACTCGGAAACCTCCAGTTGCGAGACCAGCTCCGGCAAGGAGGCGAACCCCCGTTGGCGGATAATGGCCAGCAATTGATCGCGCCGATCTCGTGCCAGCATGGCTCCTCGCTCCTTGCCTCGATCTATCCAAATCACCTAATCTGCGTGACTGAACACATTATGCACGGCGTTTGAACGGAATGCAACCATTTATGACAGCTTTCATTCAACTTTCTGCATATTTCATAATTGAAACACACATCGAGGCATTTCACTTGCAGTTCCGCACCCCTCAAAGGGAAGGTATCTGCCGGGCCGCGCGGCGACGACAATCGTCTGCATGGTCCGCGTTTTACAAATGAGAAAAGTTCTGACGAGGGAGCCGCGGCTGCTGTCCGTGGCCGGGGTCGCGATTCGCACCTATCAAGGGGCGGACGATATCGAGCCGTGGGTGGCGCTGCGGGAACGAGCGTTCGGCAACGAGCGGATCAGCATCCGAAGCTGGCATTACACCCACTTCCAAGAGGAGTTTCTGGCCAAGTCTTGGTGGCGGCCGGAACATCTCTGGTTGGCGATCGACGACGAGCGGTTGGTCGGCTCGGTCACATTGGCGCAACGCGGCGCGGGCGCGGCGGCACGGCCGGCGGTCCATTGGCTGATGGTCCACCCGGCACATCGCCGTCGCGGCGTCGCCGCCGCCCTGATGTCGTATCTGGAGCGTGCGGTATGGAAGGCGGGCCAGCGAGAGATCGTGCTGGAAACACACGCGGCCTGGACAAGAGCGGCGGCGTTCTACTTGAGAAACGGCTACGAAATGACGTAGGACAGCGGCTTTTAAGACGGCCCTCCGAGGCCAAGGCTTTAAGGGTCGCAGCATCGTGCGTGACGACTTGTTGGAACAGGAGGGAACGGAGAGAACTGAGAGAAAGTTGCTTTGTTTCCTCCGTGCCGCTTGGTTGACTCCAAAATTAAGTGGGCCAGCCAATACCAGCACGCAGCGCGAGTTTAGACGTTGCGCTTTCTGAGCCACGAACACCTGTGGCCAAAGGCCAAATTCACCGTAGCCAGGGGCATCGCCCCTGGAATAGGTGTGAAATCGAAGTGCAATTGGCTGAAGGCCAATCTCACTGTTGGCAGACGGATGAGTTTGGCCTTCAGCCAAAGCGACCATTTTGCGGGCGAATTCGTGTGGCGTTGCCACAGGCTACGGTGAATATGGCCGTTGGCCAAGAGGAACTCCCACAATCCGCAACTTCAAAACTCGCGAGCGAGTACACGGCGGCGCGATACGCTTTCTTCTCCCAACCGTCCCGGCGGGGTTGCGTCCGCTTGCTGGCGTGTACTTGCTTGCGCTGCGTGCTTGTATTGTTGAACGGACGAAGTTATTCGTCAGGCAACAGAGCGAAGCAAAGGCAACGGAGCATGTACTCCTCGGTTTTCTCTGTTTCCTCCTGTTCCAACTGCCCTGGCCCTCCGAGGCCGTCTTAGAGCAACTCGATAGCGCTGCCGAGGCGATTCTACAAAACGGCTACGCGGCGGTCCTCGACGCGGAGACGTCCCGCATGGAACAGCCGAATCGCTTCGGGCAGCGCCTCGCATTCGGCGGCAAAAACGCGTTTCTGTAGCGAAGCCACGGTGTCGCCTTCTTCGACCGCCACGGCCTTCTGCAGAATGATCGGACCGTGGTCGTACTGATTGTCCACGAAATGGACCGTACAGCCGGTGATCTTCACGCCATGTTCCAGTACGGCCTGGTGGACCCGCTCCTTGTAGTATCCTGCGCCGCAAAAGGACGGAATCAGCGCCGGATGAATGTTGATCACCCGATTCTCGTAGTCGTTGGGAATCGGCAAGAGCTTGAGGAAGCCGCCCATCACCACCAGCTCCGCGCTGGCAGCGCGAATGGGGCCAAACATTGCTTCGGAATAGGCGTCCGCCGAATCGAAGTCGCCGCGCTCGATCACCCGCGTCGGCACGCCCGCCGCGGCGGCGATTTGCAGTCCCTGCGACTTTGCATTGCTGGAGATCAATAGCCGAAAGTCGATGTTCAACTCGCCGGCCGCCCGGCGGTCGAGCAAGTTTTGCAAGGTCGTGCCGCCGCCGGAGATCAGCATCGCCACCGGCAACGGCGGCTGTTGGTGGGCGTCGCTCAGTTTGTAGTCACCGGGTAGACGTACAGCGCGAGTTCATGGCCGCCAATCGTGTGGTGGGTGGCATCCTTGTCCGTCAGGTGATTGAATTGCGGATCGGCCTTGGCCTGCACTCGCGAGGTGACATGCAAGCCATCCTGGTCAATCAAGCACTCGCCAACGATAAGCGGTGCATGGTCACACAATGCTTGAGGCAATTCGTCCGATTCGGTGACCACGTACAGGTCGATGCGATCGGTAAAGGCCAGATTCAATTCCTTGCGGCGATCTTGCACCAGCCGCATGAAATCCTTGGCCATCCCCTCGGCCAAGAGTTCCGGCGTGATCTCCGTCGACAGCACCACCACCGCCAGCTTGCCCTGGGCGGCGGCCCAGCCCGGCTTGGCGCGGAGGCGGACCTCGAGTTCCTCGCCGCTCAATTCGATCGTTTCGCCGTCGACCTCCAACTTGACCGCGCCGTCCGACTCCATCTCGGCCAGCAACTTGCCCCCGTCGGCGGCGGCGAGCGCTTGCTTGACCTTCGGCATCCGCTTGCCGAGCTTGGGGCCGAGCTTCTTGAAGTCGGGCACGATGCTGTAGTCGATGTATTGCGTCGCGTCGCTGGCGTACTCGACTTCTTTCACATTCAACTCTTCCTTGACGATGTCCTCCAGCGCCTCCAGCCAGCCGCGATGCTCGTCGTTGGCCAGAATCACCTCCACCTTGGCGAGCGGTTGACGAACCTTCAGTTTGGCCCCCATTCGCGCGCTCAGTCCCAGCGAGGCGATCTCGCGGCCCAATTCCATTCGCGCCAACAGCTTGTCGTCGATGCGTGATTCATCGCCGGTGGGATAGTCGCACAAGTGGACGCTCTCCACGGCGGCGTTGTCTTCGTTGCCCGCGGCAAACACGCTGGCCAGATGCTGCCACATCGATTCGGCCAAAAAAGGTGTGAACGGCGCGATCAGCTTGGCCGTCGTCACCAGGCACTCATACAGCGTCCAGTAGGCGTCGAGCTTGTCGGGATCGCGTTTGTTCTCCGCCCAAAACCGCGGCCGACTGCGGCGGACGTACCAGTTGCTCAGCACGTCGACAAACTCGTTCAGTCGCTGGCAGGCGGCGTAGTTGTCGTAGGCGTCCATCGAAGCGCACACCTGCTTCGCCGTGCGATTCAGTTCGCTGAGAATCCATTGGTCCAGCTCGCGCCGCTCGGCGACCGGACGGTAGCTGGCGGCCGTTTCCAGAAACGCGCTGTCGAGCTGACCCGCCGCGCCCATCAGCTCGCTGGACGGATCAAACTCGTCGATGTTGGCGTAGATCACGAAGAAGCTGAACACGTTGTACAGCCGCAGCAAAAACTCCGGGATGCTGTCCTTGATCGCCTGCTCGCTGTAGCGGATGCTCGTCCAGGGAGGCTGGTTGGCGAAGAAGTACCACCGCAGAGCGTCGGCCCCGTACAGGTCGAAGATCTCCCGCGGCTCGCGGTAGTTCCGCTTGCTCTTGGACATCTTGCCGACGAAATGCTCAAAGTTGCCCTGGCCGCAGACTGCCAGCGCTTCCTCTTCGGTGAGAAACACCTGCTTGTCGGTCTTATCCTTCGGCTCCCACCACTCGCTGAGCATCAGCCCCAGCACAATGCAGTTGCGGAACGGATGCGGATAGGGCTGCTGAGGACGTTCGGCGTCGCCGGATTCCTCGTCGGAAAACAACAGCGTGCTGATCGCCAGTTGGCTGTAGAACCAGCCGCGGGTTTGGTCGATCGCCTCGCTGATGAAGTCGGCCGGAAACTGGTCGGCGAACTTCTCCTTGTTTTGGTACGGATAACCCCACTGGGCGAACGGCATCGCGCCGCTGTCAAACCAACAGTCGATTACCTCCGGCACGCGACGCATGGTGGCGCCGGGGGCGAACGGCGAGTTGTAGGTCACCTCGTCGATGTACGGCTTGTGGACGCACAGGTCTTCCGGCAGATCGGGATCGCGCCGCTTGGCCTTTTCCCACGCTTCGGTCCCGGTGACTCCCGGCTTGGCGAGCAGTTCGACGTAGCTGCCAATCGCCTCCATCTTGCCGGTGGCTTGGCATTTCCAAATCGGCAGCGGCGTGCCCCAGAATCGCTCGCGGGACAAGGCCCAGTCGACGTTCGACTCCAGAAAGTTGCCGAAGCGTCCTTCCTGGATATGCTCGGGCAGCCAGTTGATCTGCTGGTTGTTGGCCAGCATGCGGTCCTTGAACTCGGTCGTCTTGACGAACCAGCTTTCGCGCGGGTATTGGATCAGCGGATCTTCCTCGGCCCGCCAGCAAAACGGATAGTCGTGCAGGTACTGCTCTTGATGATAGAGCTTGCCCTCGGCCCGTAGTTGGCGGGTGATGTCGCGATCGCAATCCTTCACCCAACGGCCTTGGTAATCGGGCGCCTCATGGGTGAAGCGCCCATCGGGCGCGACGGCACAGATCAGTTTGGGGCCTTCTCCGTCGACGAAGCGGGCTTGCTCGGCCTTGAGCAGGTCGTAGTCGACTTCGCCGAAGGCCGGGGCTTGATGCACGACGCCAGAACCGCTGTCGGTGGTGACAAAATCGGCCGCGACGACCCGCCAGGCGACAGGCTGCTGGCCGCCGTCGACCAGGTTCGCTTGCTCCGTCCCGTGCCGCTGGTAGTAATAGTCGAACGGCGGCAGATAGCGGCGAGTCAACAACTCGCTTCCAGGAAAGGTCGCGACCACTTTCAATTCGCGTTTCACCTTGCCGGCGATCGTCTCGACCAGGCCGGCCGCCATGATCAGGTTGCCCACATCGTCGGGGTCTTCGACCGTGGCGTATTCCAACTTGGGATTCACCGCGGCAAACTGGTTGCTCGGCAGCGTCCAAGGAGTTGTGGTCCACACGAGCAGGCTCGTGTCGGTTTTCTTCCCGGCGTCGTCGAGCAGCGGAAAACGCACGTAAACGCTGGGATCGGCCACTTCGCGGTAGCCCTGGCCCACCTCGCCGGCGCTGAGCGCGGTGCCCCCTTGGGCCCACCACCACACGATTTTGTGCCCTTGGTAGAGCAGCCCACGGTCGAACAGGTTCTTGAGCGCCCACCACACGCTTTCGATGTAGCTCTGGTGGTAGGTGACGTAGGCCTCGTCGAGGCGAATCCAGAACCCCAGCCGCTCGGTGAGCTTCTCCCACTGCTGCGTGTAGCGGAATACGCTCTCCAGGCACTTGTGGATGAACGGCTCGACGCCGTAGCGTTCGATCTCTTCCTTGGAGTGGATGCCCAGTTCCTTGGAGACCTCGACCTCCACCGGCAGGCCGTGCGTATCCCAGCCGGCTTTGCGTTCGCACAGGTAACCCCGCATGGTGCGGTAGCGAGGAAATAGGTCCTTGATGGCCCGGGTGAGGCAGTGGCCGGGGTGCGGCAGGCCGTTGGCCGTGGGGGGCCCTTCGTAAAAGACGAACCGCGGGGCGTCGG
>JBGTJT010000249.1:0-4639 GCA_041744995.1 Pirellulales bacterium
TGATCGATCGGATTGAAATCCATGAGTCGGAAGTCCGAATAGTGTACAAGGTGCCCCACCGCCCTTTTGAATCAGGCCCCGGTAGGCGGGGCTTTTTACAACATTGTTGGAGGCGTCACAACATAGCCCAGGCGAAGCGAACCGCCGAAGGCGGCGAGCGCCCGCCTGGGTTATTGTCTGAGTTGAAAGCTAGCCCTGAAAGGGCGGAACAAACCGCGTAGTCTCGGTCTGTTCCGCCCTTTCAGGGCTAGCGAACTTGGAGCGTCGTTAACCCAGGCGGGCGCTCGTTGTCCGCGAGCGGACAACGTCGCTTCGCCTGGGCTGTGTTGTGTTGCCCTTTCAGGGCAGATTACATTCGACGCACTCGATTCATTAAACCGCTATAAAGAAGACTTATCGCCGCTTCAAGCAAAAAAAGAGGCTCAGATTGCGTAAAATCGGCGAGGCACGCAACGACAAGTAGTAGGCGAATCTATTTTCGCAAGTAAGATGCATCTGCCTGCCGACCCCTCCATCGTCCCACGATATTAGGACTCCCCATGCCCAAACTTTCCTGCCTGGCCTTGGTTTTGATCGTGCTCTGCTTGCCCAGAGCGGTTGGTGCGGAAGACTGGCCCACCTATCGCAAGGACCGATTGCGGAGCGGGGTGACGAGCGAACAACTGAAGCCGCCGCTGGAAGAGGTTTGGCGGCTGCGGACACTGGCCGCCGATTCCGCTCCCAAGCCGGCGTATGAGCCGATGTGGACGCCGTATCCCGACTGCACCTGGCACAGCCTGCCGCTGATCGCGGTCGGCGACAAGGTCTACTTTTCGAGCTGGCAGGACGGTCGGGTGGTGTGCGTCGAGGCGGCCACGGGCAAGCCGGTGTGGCAGTTCATCGCCGGCGGCGGCATCAATCGCTCGCCCTGCCATGCCAACGGCAAAATCTACGCAGCCAGCGATGACGGGCATGCCTATTGCCTCAACGCCGAGACTGGCGAGTTGATCTGGAAAGTGCAAGCCGTGCCGGCCGAACGATGGCTGTTCTCGTTCGGGCGACCGATTTCCACCTGGTCGGTGAAAACCGACGTCATCGTCGACGAGGGGGTCGCCTACTTCGCCGTGGGCAACTTCCCGCATGACGGTACTTTTGTTGTCGCGCTCAACGCCGAGACGGGCGAGGAGATCTGGCGGAACAGCCGGATCAGCGAAAACGCCTGGCGGGAAAGCATGGCCCCGGCCGGGCATGTGCATCTGACCGTCGACCAAGTGTGGATTGGCAAGGACTATCGCGGCTTCCAAGGTTACGCCTACGGCACGCCGCTGCCGTTTCGCCGCGATAACGGCACCTATATCAACGGGTGGGGCAACGACGATCGCGAGAAGCCGAAGATGCATACCGGCGGCATGTTCTTTCCGTTGCTGGGCGTCGAGCACGACGGGGTGCGCTACTTCGGCAACTCGGCCGCCAAGTCGGAGCATGAACTTGAACGCCGCGAAGAGGTCTGGAACCACAACGACATGAACGGTCGTTGGGTCGACGCCGACAGCGCCACCGGCGTCCACATGGGAGGCCGCGGCGGCGTGCCGGTCAACCACCGTTTCGATCCCGACGCCTCGACGGTGGTGTATGCCGGCGGCATTGTCTATCACTTCGCCTACGACACCGATCCCGGCAAGAGCATCGCCACCGGCGTGTACGCCCGCAATGCGGCCGACGGCAAGCTGCTGTGGCAGACCGATATCCCGGAACGGGCGAACCAACTGGTGGTGGCCAACGGGCGGTTGTTCGTCGGCACGCGGCACGGCACGATCTATTGTTTCGCGCCGTCGGGAGCGGCCAAGCATGGCGAGCGCAAGGAAACAGCGGACACCGCGGCGTTGGACAATCACGAGAACCGCGCCAGAATGGCCGAGGCGGCCAAGAAGATGCTCGCCGAGAGCGGCCAGACCGAGGGCTACGCCCTGGTGCTCGACTGCGGCGACGGGCTGTTGGCGTATGAATTGGCCAAGCAATCGGAATTGCATATCAGCGCGGTCTTTCGCGACCGGCAGCAGATGGAGGCGGCGCGGGCGGCCTATACCGACGCGGGGCTGCATCTGACGCGGATTATCACCCATTTGCAGGAGGAGGATGCAGACGAGTTGCCCATGCCGCGATTCTTCGCCGACTTGATCGTTTCCGAGGCCGCCGCCAACGGAGAGGGCTTGCCGCCGGCCGACGGCGATTGGAACCGGATGCTCAAACCGATTCGTGGGGTAGCACTGTTCGACGCCGAGGATCAACAGGCGTTGGAGTCTTTCACCGCGGCGACGGAGCAGGAGGGATGGGAGATCGACGAGGCGGGCCAGACGGCCACACGGACCCGGCCGGCATTGCACAACGGCGGTCGCTGGAGCCACATGTGGGGCAATGCCGGCCGCACGCTGTGCAGCGACGACAGCGCGCTGGAAGCGCCGCTGGGAGTCGCCTGGTACGGGCCTCCCTTTGTTCGTAGCGGCACGCGGCACATGCCGCTGATTGTCAACGGCATTCTGGTCAACCCCGACGCGCACGCCCTGGAGGGATACGACCAGTACACCGGCCGCCGCTTGTGGCGGACCGAAGGTGGCAACGTTGGGGTGCATGAGGAGCAACTGGCCGCCAGCGACAAGCATGTCTACATCCGTTATGGCAAGGTGCTGGTTCAGCTCGATCTGATGACGGGCAAGGAAATCGCATCGTACAACACCGGTTTTGGCGCCGACCACGATTGGGGCTGGTTCGCGGTGAGCGACGACGGCGAGATGGTGTTCGGCGCCGCCGCGGGCGGGCTGTTTGGTACCGAAATGACCAGCGGCAAGGGCAACGTGCTGTGGAAGATCGGCGGCCCCGATGCCGATGAAAAGGAGAAGATCGGCGGCCGGCTCAGCATGTCGGACGGCATGATCTACAACCAGGGCCGCGAACTGGAAGGGGACGAACGCAAGCCGGTGATCGCGGAAATGCGTGCCTGGATGAAGGCGAACTCGCCCGAGTTGCTCGACGAGTTCGAACAACAGGTCGATCAACGACACCTGGTTCAATTGACCGCCATCGACTGCAAGACGGGCGGCATCGTCTTCCGCCGCGGCGTCGACATCACCAACGCCGGCGGCAAATTCCTGCGCCCGGTCAACTACGGCGCCAAGCGGCACTACAATCCCTATATCATGGGCGAAATGTACTCGCAGAACGGGGTGGTGCTGTTCTGCTCGGCCGGACGAACCGACAAGGGATGGGGCGTCTGGAACAGCGGCGGCTATTCGCATCGCGCTATGAGCGCCTACGACGGCAAGACGGGCGATCTGCTGTGGTATGCCTTTGGCAACTATCGCGGCCGGCCGGTCATCGTGCAGGAAACGATTCACGCCGAACCGTGGGCCTACGATCTGCGGACCGGCAAGCGGCGGCAGCGGGTGCATCCGGTGACCGGCGAACAAGCCGACTGGTCTTGGTTTCGGGCCAACAAGCAGTGCGGCATTTTTGCGGCGTCGAACAACTTTCTGTTCGGCCGCTCGCTGGGAGTCGGCTACCAGGATCTGCAGCGCGATCGCGGGTTGTACACCTTCTGGCATTCGCGGGCAAGTTGCTCGATCGATTGCAGTTCCG
The DNA here is from genome assembly GCA_041744995.1 of Pirellulales bacterium. GTDB lineage: Bacteria > Planctomycetota > Planctomycetia > Pirellulales > UBA7805 > JBBDLY01. Next base: position 3,613 of record JBGTJT010000249.1, read on the forward strand.
GCGGCGGGATGATGATCAAGCCGCCCCATTCGCTCGGCTGCAAATGCCTGTGGAATATGCCGTTCACCATTGCCCTGGGGACCGCGACGACCGAGCCGACCGCCGGGCCGGAATTCTCGCAATCCTCGCAGGCGGGCGAGAGCCTGCCGGTCAAGCATCTGCGGCTCGACTTTGCCGCCACCGGCGACCGCCAGGACGAACATGGCAACACCTGGATGGGCGCGGCCCGGCCGGCGGAGTCGTTGCTGATGTTGGCGTTTCCGATTACCTTGGAGAATTACGAAGGCGCCCGTGCCGATCAGCGCAGTGCGGTCTTCACCGAGGTGGAAAACGCCGACGTGCCGTTCGTGTTCGCCACTAGCCAAATCGGCCTGAAGTCGTGCAAATTCCCTCTGCAGAAGGAAGGCGGCGGAACGAAGTCGTACAAAGTGCGGCTGGCTTTCTGCTCGCTGCCAGGCGACAAGCTGGGGCAACGGGTGTTCGACGTCGTTCTGAACGGCGCCAAGGTGCTGGAAAAGTTTGACGCAACCGCCGAAGCGGGTGGAGAAAACCGCGCCGTTTGGAAAGAATTCAGCATTCAAGCCGCTGACACGCTGGAACTGCAACTGATCACTGCCGCCAATGCCTCCGACGTTGGCAAGTTGCCGGCGATCAGCGGCATGGAGGTATTGCGATCGGAATAACCCATTGGGAGTCATCGTGCCTAAGACCCACCGATTTGGAATCAACTACCGCAGCCGTCTGGTGACTGGTGCGTGCCTGCTGTATGGACTACTGGCGGGCGCCTCCACGGCAATTGCCTGTGAGATTCCCGTATTTCGCTACGCGCTGGAGCGGTGGGAGCCTGATCCCTACGTGGCGTTGGTGCTGCACGAGGGGCCGCTGGACGCCGAGCAACAGCAAGCGGTCGATCGGCTGCACAGCGCGCGGCAAGGGCGGGGCGGGGCGTTGAACTTGGAGGTGCGCACGATCGACGTCGGCCAGCCGCTTGACGAAGTCGACCGAATGAATCTTCGCGGTCGCGAAG
>JBGTJT010000250.1:0-19834 GCA_041744995.1 Pirellulales bacterium
GGCAAGCGGCCTTCCGGCTGCCGCGGCTGTTCCGCCGCCGGCTCAGTACCGCCGCCGCATCCGCTTGTTACCAAAGCCAGCGCAAGACACGCGAGCGTCATTGCAAACGATATCGTTTTCATATTTCCTATTGCACCTCGTCGTGCCGCGGAATCGCGGGCAATCGCAGCCCCCACTCTTGCATCTCTTCCAGCACGCCATGCTTGGTCAGATTGAAGTCCAGCGGCGTCAGTGTGATGTGTCCTTCGCTAAGCGCTGTCAGGTCGGTGTCGCCTTCAGTTCTAGGCGGCGGTGGTTCGTTGTTCGCCCAGTAATAACTGCGACCGCGGGGGTCGATCCGTTTCTCAAACTCCTCGCCCCAGCGGGCGACGCCCATCGGCACGACTTTCAATTCCGGCCGTCGGGCCGGTTCGTCCAACAACGCCTTGGTGGGAATGTTGAGATTGAACAACTCCGGCCGGCTGCTGTTGCGCGCCAGCAGTTGTTCGATCACGCCGCGGGCGACGACCGCCGCTTTGGCGAACTCTGGATGGTCAGCAAACTCCAAGGAAACCGCGATACTGGTAATCTCGAAAAACGCGCCCTCAATCGCCGCCGCCACCGTGCCGGAATACAGCACGTTGATGCCGGCGTTCAAACCGCCGTTAATTCCGCTGACGACCAGATCGGGCCGCCGCGGACATAGTTCAAACAGGCCGATCTTGACGCAATCGGCCGGGCTGCCTTCCACGGCCCACCCGCGGAACCGGTCGCCGTCGTAAGCTTTCGCGACAATCAGTGGACTGAGAAAAGTAATCGAGTGCGCCACGCCGCTTTGTTCGGTGGCCGGCGCCACCACGGTGACGTCCCCAATTTGCTGCAACTGTTTCTCCAGCGCGGCCAAACCGGGCGCGTGGATACCGTCGTCGTTGGTCAGCAAAATTTGCACGTTGCCGGCAGCATCCTAGCAGAAGGGAAATCTCCGATACTCGCCATGATAATCGCACGTTGGATAAATTTCAATGAAACGGCGATGAAGGCGGCGCCAAACAACCGGTCGCCTGCAGCCCTCTGGCGATGCCGTGAAAATCGCTGCAATCGACAGCGGCGGAGCAACCCCTATACATCCTCCCATCCGGGGGCTACACTGGCAGTTTCCAGCCCGTCCCACCGACGGGCATTTTGCATTTATAGAGGGTGGCGCATCACGTCCAGCGACCTGAAAAGGTGACTGACACGGCCGCCGCCAGGGATGGCCAGCATGACTTCCATCGTCGTCGACAGCACAACCGGGGCAACAGGGCAACTCACCAGCGAGCGGGTGTTGGTGCTCGATTTTGGCTCGCAATACGCGCAACTGATCGCCCGCCGGGTCCGTGAGCAACACGTCTATTGCGAGATCGTCCGCCACGACCTGACCGTTGAACGGATCAAGGAACTGCAGCCGATCGGGATCATTCTTTCCGGCGGGCCGTCGAGCGTGTACGAAACGGCCGCGCCCAAGTGTGATCCGGGGATCTTCGCCTTGGGCATTCCGGTGCTCGGCATTTGCTACGGTATGCAGTTGGCCTGCGAGGCGCTCGGCGGCAAGGTGAGCAGCACGCCGACTCGCGAGTACGGCCGCGCCCACTGTCAGATCAAATCGCACGAAGGCCTGTTCGAGGGCATGCCCGACAAGACCGAGGTCTGGATGAGCCACGGCGACCAGGTGGCGCACGTCTCGGCGGAATTCATTCCATTGGCCCAGACCGACACCTGCCCGTTCGCGGCGGTGCGGCACCAGACGCTGCCGATCTACGGCTTGCAGTTCCATCCGGAAGTCACCCACACTCCGCTCGGTTCGCGGATGTTGGCCAATTTCCTGCACCACGTGTGCGGCAGTTCCAGCCTCTGGACGATGGGCGACTTTGCCCGCGAGGCGATCGAGCGGGTCCGCGCCCAGGTCGGCGACGCCCGGGTGATCTGCGGACTGTCCGGCGGGGTCGATTCGTCGGTCGTGGCCGCGTTGCTCTACCAGGCGATCGGTCCGCAGCTTTCTTGCATTCTGGTCGACAACGGCCTGCTGCGCAAGGACGAGGAAGACTCCGTGATTCGCGAATTCGGCAATCACTTCAAGACGGACCTCCGCGTGGTGAAGGCGGAGCAGAAGTTTCTCGACGTGCTCGCCGGGGTGACCGACCCGGAGGAAAAGCGGCGTCGCATCGGCAGGTCGTTTATCGAGTGCTTCACCTCCGAGGCGGAGACCATCGAGGACGCCCGTTTCCTGGCCCAAGGGACGCTCTATCCCGACGTGATCGAAAGCGGCGCGGCCAAGGACGGACCGGCGGCCACCATCAAGCTGCACCACAACGTCGGCGGCCTGCCGGAGCAACTAGGCTTCGAGTTGATCGAACCGCTCCGCGATCTGTTCAAGGACGAAGTGCGCCGACTCGGCACCCAACTCGGCCTGCCGGACGAGATCGTCTGGAGGCATCCTTTCCCCGGCCCGGGACTGGCCGTCCGCTGCCTGGGCGAGATCACCGCCAAGCGGCTCGAGACGCTCCGCGAGGCCGACGACATTGTGGTCAGCGAGATCAAGGCGGCCGGGCTTTATCGGGCCACCTCGCAGGCGTTCGCCGTGCTGCTGCCGGTGCAGAGCGTGGGCGTGATGGGAGACGACCGCACCTACGACGACGTGATCGCCGTCCGCTGCGTCAACACCGACGACTTCATGACCGCCGACTGGAGCCACCTGCCCTATGAACTGTTGGCCCACATCTCGACCCGCATTATCAACGAAGTCAACGGCGTGAACCGAGTAGTTTATGATATTAGCAGTAAGCCGCCGGCTACGATTGAGTGGGAGTAGGGGCGGCGGCGTGCTACGCGGCTATACAAGCTCGACGCGCAAGCGAGTGGGTAGCGAGCGAGAGGATGACCCGCCGCCGGGGCGGTTTGGTGAGGAAAGCGTATCCCACCGCCACCCACTCGCTGGCGCTTCGAGCTTGTATTGCCTTGTGATATCGCGGGTGGGCTGGATCGTTTATGATATCAGCAGCATGCCGCCCGCTATTGTGGAATAACAGCGTCGCTTCCGGGCGAGTTGTTAGAGGGCCGCCACACCTCGAACAGGAGCCTGTGATGTTGCGCACGATTGTCAGCGGATGTTTCGTCGCCTTACTGCTCGCCGGGACCGGACTGGCCGATAAGCCGAGTGCCAGTTGGCTTGCCGTGCAAATCGAGACCGCCAGGCATGGCTACCTCAACGCCAGGCTTGTGCATCAGACACAGCGGGGGGACGTCAACGAGGTGTTCATCTGGTCGCGCCGACTACGGGACGCCGAACTGTCCGCCGCCACGGATATCGGTGCCAGAATCGCGGCTTGCAAGGAGCATCTGGAGCGGATCGACGCGGCCCGGCCTTACGTCGACCTCGGCGGCCGGCGGCTCGACAAGGGCATTGAACTCGACCATGAGTACCACGACGGCGAGCGGATGCTGGCCCAGTTCGATCCGCACTTCAAGCAGGCGCTGCAAGCCAAGATGGCGGTGCTGGAAAAACTGCAAGGCCGCTGGCGAGCCGTGCAGTTCGAGCGGAGCGGCAAACCGGGCGAACGGCCCGAGGCGGAGGTGTTCGACATCCGCGGCGGCATGGTTCACAAGCGGAGCGAGCACCGGACGGGAACGATTACCGCCACCGCCTATATCGCGCTGAACGTCGAAAAGGAGCCGATGGAGATCGACCTCGTGGGGCTTAACGACGATTTAGCCTACGTTGCCAGCGGCATCGTCGCCGTCGACGGCGACCGCATGCGAATCTGCCTCTCCCACGACAGAGAAGACCGACCGACCAGGTTCGTCTCCGGCAGGCGGGATCCTTACGAACTGTTCCTGTTGGAACGGGTGGAACGAGAGAAAGCCCCCGAAGAACCGTAGAGCGGATACCCGTTGTTCATAGCCCCGTCTCCAGATTACGGCTTCCGTCCGGCTGAATGTATAGAATCAGGAGAACCGTTGCCGTTTGTCGATCCTTAGTGAGTTTCGATTGAGAGAGTTCTCCCCGGCCATACTTGCCGCCCGCCTTAAAATAAAAATACCGAAGCTGATTGTCTCCCCGAATGCTGGTGAACTCCGGCACGTATCCAGCTTCGGGCGCCTTCTTCATTTGCCGCGGCAAAGGTGGTGCATGGTCCGCATCTTCGTTTGGAACGAACGGAACGAACCCACCCTCTTCACCTGTGTAATGAAGCGTCACCCGCGCGGGGAAATGCCAACGCAGTTCTTGGAATGTCTCGATATCTCCCTCGGCGTCTTGCGCCACGGTGATATAGATTCCGTTTAAGACATTCGTTCTGAATTCTGCGAGGTCCGAAATCTCCACGAGTCCCCGGTCCGAGCTTGAAAACATGTCAATTCTATCCAGATCGAAACCTTTATATTTCTTCGTGGTGCTGAATTGCAACCAACCGGCCCCGCGGGCAAGCTGCGTTAGCGTACCTTGTTTGGCGAGAACAACCTCCAGTTGATCTTCCACAACTTCAATCTTGGGGAGAGGAGCTTTAGTTAACAGACCTTGCGCCTTCTGCTGATCCAATTCAAATCCTGACTCAAATACAAACGTCTCGTCGTAATGTCCTTGCTTCTTGAACAACATCTCGATGCGGCCGGCGCCGTCGCACTCGATGGAAAAGGTTGCGTCGTCTCCGGTCGGCATCGACTCGGCCCCCGTCTTGCCTCCCATCATGCCGTACTTCGTGACCTCGACATCCACGTTGGTCAAGGGCAGCCCCTCATCGCTGGTGATCGTACCGGAGATTCTGAAGCTCGCCTCCGTCGCCTTGTGCAACCGTCCCATGAAAACGGCGTTGTAAACCGCTTGCCGCATCGAGTTGACGGGACTCGGCGGAGCCTCGGCCGCCCGTTGCTTATGCTCGGAAATGTCCCCAAACGCATCGACATCGAAGTCCGTTGCGATCTCCTTGAAGATTCGCCGTACTTCTTCTTCACTGAGGTTGTCGTCCAACGCTTCCAATTCCACTTCCTTGCCTGGAAGCACTTGAGCGGGGGGCGGGGCTGCCGGCTGATCGTTCCCGTCGGCGCCAGGATCAGCAATGTCCCCAGGCGCGTTCACTTGCTGCCGTGGCTTCGGATTCTCCGGTTCCGGCGCATCCTCGCGCCCACAGCCACCGGCGGCAACTAAAAGGCCGAGATACGGCGCAAGCCATATTCCACTATTCCACTTTTGCCGGAAACCGCCGAGCGCCACACAATTCTCCCAGATGAAATATCGCCTTGCCTGCCTCAGCGTCCGGTGTCCGTATTTCGGCTACTGTCGGGCTGAAGCATGATACCACCATAGCAGGTTCTCGCTGGATCGTCTGAAAGCAAGTCACAGTGACAACGAACGACCGCTCGCCGCCAGAACATTGCATGGGGACTCGGTCACCGGTAGGCGTCGACCCAGTGCAGCCGCAGTTCATGTTCCTTCGCGTCGAGAAACTCCACAGGGAAATCAATCACCACCGCGGACTGTCCTTGCGGTGTGATGACGATCGGCAATTGCTCGGAATCGGGATCGTGGGCGCCGTTGTCGGCCAGCTTCTGCACGGGCACTTTGCCGCGGAATGCTTTTTGATCGAAGCGCAGCGCGGCTTCCAATCGCCGGTTGCCGCAGGCGGCGGTGAAGCCCTCCAGCGGATAGACGCCCAAATGCAGCGTTAGTTTCTCGGGCCAACGCGCGGACCGCCTCCGCAGCACCAGTTGGCCAATGCCGCGCTGCGACTCGATGGTGACGACCGCGGCAAACTGTTGGCACTTGATGTCGGCCGAGTCGGCGCCAGCGCCCAGGTGCGCCTCCAACTTCACATCCTCGGTCGGGCGGTCCGCCGCCGCGGCCTGCGCCGCGAGCAATAAGCCGATCCATAGCAAGGGGGCGGCTTTCATGCGGTTACTCCACCGCCGCGCCGATCGACAGTCGATCGAACGTCTTGGCCGACTTTTCCAGAATTTCTTCGTAGCCGGAAAACTCCATGTCTTGCCCTAGCAGTTCGATATCGGCATAGCCTTGATAACCCCCTTCTTCGAGGCTTTGCAGCATCTCGGCCAGCGGCAGTTCGCCCCGGCCCAGCAGGCAGCGGTTCGGTTCGCCGCGCGGCGGAGCGGTCGCATCGCCCAGATGCACCACCGCCACATGCGAAGCGATCTGGCGGCAGCGGGCGACAATGTCCTGCTCGTAGCCTAGGTGGTAGGTGTCGAACACCATCTTGACCGCCGGGCTGTCGACCTCGGCCAGCACGTCGAGCGTGTCGTCGAGCGTGGTCAAAAAAGTCCACGTCTCGGCGCAGCCGGCGTGCATCGGCTCGACCGCCAGGTCCACGCCCAGGCTGCGGGCCATCGGTTCCAGTTCACGCAACGCGCTGACGAGCAGTCGCCGGGCATGGTTGTAGGTATGTCCGCCGCGGGCGCCGCTATAGCAGACCAACGCGCCGGCGCCCATCATTGCGGCCAGTTCGATCGCTTCGGCGGCGTCTTGGAGGCTGTCGCGATAACTGCGGCCGTCGCTGCCGGTAAAGCCTCCGATCCACATCAGGTTGGAGACGTTCATCTCGTGATCGTGCAACAGTTCGATTCCCTTCTCCTCGCCGAAGTCGGCAAGCTTCTGCCGCCACACGCCGAGACAGTCGAAACCGGCCGCCTTGCTCCGCACTACGTCTTGCTCGAACGTCCAACGGTAGGTTGTCAATTCGTTGATCGATAGTGCCAGCATGCGTTGCCCCGTTTAGAAGAGATCGGCGAAGTGCCGCATTGGGTGTTCATCAGGAGCGTTAGTATTGCGCATCAACCGGCGGATGTAAAGCTGCAATTCCATGCACTGCTAGCATTCCCCCTGTGAGCGCGAGCGCACGCCGTGCAATATCGATGGGAATCGATACTGCAAGTCCGCAAAAAACCGGGCTTATGCGCCTCGAAGCGTGCAGAACTGTCGCACTATCGAGTGAGCTTCCAGGCTGGCAGCCAGCGGACGTTGTCGCGGGTAAGCTGAAAATCCTTCTCCAGCTTTTCGTGCATATCGGGCAAGTGGCCGGCGCCGTAGAAGACGGCGATTTTTTTCTTGCCCGCTTTGATCTGCTCGCCCAGCACGGCCAGCGCCACGTTGTTGCGCTCGTGGATGATGGTCGAGCCATCCGGGCCGCTAAAGGCGGTCATGGCGGTTTCCAGGTCTTCGAACTGGGTGGCCATCAACTGCTTGAGCTTCAGATCGCGATCGCGCGAGAACAGTGCAATGAGAATATCGGCGTCGGAGACCTGATTCTCCTTGCTTTGCTGGGCCATTCCTTGCCCCATCGCACGGAAGAACATGCCAAGGAAGCTCTCGCCGCGGTCCTTCATGCTCTTGGCGAAATCCTCGGGCGACATGTCGGCATGGACAAAGTTTTCCTTGGTGTAGTCGACTTGTTCGAGTTGATGCTCCAACTTGAGCATATCCTTCATGCCCCCTTGCATCATGCCGAGCGGATGGCGCGAATCGGCCTTGGCACCCTTCTCGATGCGGGTTCCCTCCGGCGCCACCAGTTCGTACAGCACGACGTCGTATTCGTTGAACAACCCGTTGAGCGCCTCGTAGTAGGACTTCTCGCCCACATGCACCGCACCGACCAGATCGACCCGCAGCCCCTTGTTGCCTCCCATGGCGGCGATGTAGCTGACAACGGCCGTATCGAGCGAGAGCGGATTGCCGTCATCGTCTCTGGTGACGCGGAGGAACTTGTCGTCGTCGTTGTCAGCCTCCTGCTCGGCCTGGTCGGCTGGCTGTTCGTCCGCCGGGGCAACCGCCGCCGGTTCGGCGACCGCAGCCTCTTCGGCCGGCAAGTACGACGGGGCGATTAGAAACGCTAGCAGCGCCAACAGCCAAACAAAGTGCGCCCGACTCGCCGCACCCAGAAGGGAAGCTTGCATGAGTAGTATCCTCGCTAGAATATCGCAAAACAGGAACCCACAGTGCCTTAAGTATAGGCAATCTGGCCCGGCCGTGGCAACAAATCGGAGAAATCGATCGTCCGATCCAGCGGCATGAGGGGCGGGCGGCGGCCGTTATTTTCCTCAAGGTTTGCCTTTCTTGTTCAACTCGCGCCACCGGCATTACCGATACTACCCTCACCAGGATAGTCTGTCCGGCAAATTTGAGCTGCCGGCAGCGGGATCAATGCAGTTCCAAAAATTCCCCCGAGAAGAACCATGGTCAAGACGAGTCGCGTCATCTGGATTGCCGGTCTGCTCCTGCTGCTGTCTGCGGCGCGCCCCGCCGGGGCGCAAGACTTTCCGCAGCGCAACCACGAATTCAACTTCTGGCAGCCGTTCGGCCCGATCGAATGGGAGTACTACCACGATCTGGCGCCGTTCGCACCAGCGGACATTAGCATGTTCGACGACGGCCCTGGCGCCAACGAAGGCTTTTTCTTCAAGTACCAGCGGTTGCACCTGAGCATCGACCGCCCCGACGGCGCCTACGCCCCCTGGGAGGGTGACTGGGGTTGGGGCAACCGGTACGAAATCGGCTACATGACCAGCAAAAACAACGGTTGGTTGCTGGAGGTGTTCAACGTCCGCGGACCCGCCATTCCCGACGAAACATACGACGATCTGGTCGCCTCGCAAGCGACCGTCAACGGCGTGGCGCTCGACAAGACGTTTCGGCTGAAGCAGTTTCACTACGGTTCGTGGATGGAGCCGTTCATTGGCCTGGCTTATATGAACGTGCGACAGCACTACGCCACCACAGACGAGGATCGGGGACTCGACGCCATCAACGACATGTACGGCCTGCACGGCGGCCTGCGTTGGTTCAAACAGAATAAACGCTGGGTGGTATCGAGCGAGTTCCGCTACTTCGTCGGCCTCAATGAACAGCAGTTCAATTTCCCCGACACCGCCGAGGTCGACTACCGCGTCGCCTATGCCATGGACCTGCGGCTCGAGGCCACCTACGAAATATCCAAGGGCTTCGCGCTTAACGTAGGCTACGAATTGCTGTTCATTCCGGACAGCCTCGTCCGCGAACCCGGATTCCCACAAAAGCAGGATCTGTTCGCCACCGGCGTGATCTTCGGCATGTCGTGGAATCGGTAGCGGATTACCAGACCAGAACATTGCGGCGATGGACAACCGCGCGGCGTCAAGAAAGCGACAATGGCGGTGAACGATCTATGATCGACACCGACCAGCAACCATTCGCGTTTGGGTAGTCAGATCGCAACGTCCTTACGACGCCTGAGCCATCGATCTCAACTCTTCCAATTCGCTGCCCAAGCGATGACGCAAGGGACTTTCCGGTCGCAATTCCTCCAACAAGTCCTCGGCACGGGTCAAGGCGTCCGAAGTTACCCCTTCGCGGAACAACTTCGACCATGCGCGCGACACTTCTTGTTCGGTGAGCAAAATATACCTCGTGAAACGGTGTTGAACGAGCCAGCCACTTCTCTTATTCTAATGCGACGCAACCGGGTAGCAAGGGCAATCACCCTGGACCGGCGGCATTCGAGACCGCGGCGTCGGCTGCCGGCTCCGCCGGGTGGCGGACAAGGTAGTCCGGGTCGAGTTGGGCGACCTCCTCGGCCATAATTTCTACCGTTTCTCGAATCTGCGCCGCCGTATGTTCGCTAGAAACGAAGAATCGCAGCCGCGCGGCGCTCTCTTCCACGGCGGGATACAGGATCGGCATCACGTTCACCCCCCGCTCGAACATGGCGTGCGACAACCTCAATGCCAATAGCGAGTTACCCATAATCACCGGAACCACCGGCGTACCCGTGCTGGTCCCCGTATTGAAGCCGCGGGCGCGGGCCAAATCGAGCAATAACTGGCTGTTCTCTCGCAGCCGGTCGAGTCGTTCCGGCTGCTCCTCCAAGACCCGGATGGCCTCCAGCGCGCCGGCGGCCATGGGGGGCGACAGTCCGGTGGTGAAGATGAATCCCGGCGTGGTGTACTTGAGGTACTCAATCAACACGTTCGACCCGGCGATGTAGCCGCCGCAGTTGCCGAGCGCCTTGCTGATGGTTCCCATCCAAACATCGACGTCTTGGGGAGCGACGCCAAAGTGCTCTGCGATTCCCCGGCCGGTGGCGCCCATCGTGCCGATGGAATGCGCCTCGTCGATCATCAGCAGGGCGCGGTGTCTTTTCTTTACCTCGACGAACTTCGGCAGATCGGGGAAATCTCCATCCATGCTGTAGACACCTTCGATCGCCACCAGCACCCGGCGATAGTCGTGACGGATGTTATCGAGAATGCGGTCCAAATCGCGCCAATCGTTGTGGGCGAAGGGACGGCGACGGGCCCCCGACAGCATCGCGCCTTGCACGATGCTGTTGTGCGCCAGCGCATCATGCACGATCAGATCGCCCGGCCCAACCATGTGGCCGATCACCGTTTCGTTGGTGGCGTGGCCGCTCGCCAGGACCATGGCGTCTTCCACGCCAATGAAGCTGGCGAGTTTTTGCTCAAGCTCGCGGTGAACCACTTTCTCTCCGCTGACCAACCGACTGGCCGAGACGCTGGTACCGTATTGATCGATCGCCTGCTTGGCGGCCCGCGAAACCCGCGGCTCGCCAGACATGCCAATGTAATTGAACGTGGAAAAATTGATCAACTCGCGGCCATCCACCCGCGTTGTCCCGCCGGCGACCGCTTCGTGAATGGAAAAGTAAGGGTTCGGCACGCCGGTCGCCATCAAGATTTGCTCGGTTTGCTTGAGCTGCACGTATTCAGGGAACTGAGCAAAGTCGAAAGTCGAGGGTTCCGGCTGATAGTCGTCCGGCCGCGGGGCGGCCCCCTGGGCCGCTCCTCCGAGATATTGCTCGACGGCGTCGATCACTTCGCCGAGGGTTTCCATCTCGACCAATACGCTCTCCGGAAACCGGCCGCCGAAGGTATCCTCGAGCGTGGCGACGATCTCCATCCGCTCCAGCGAGTCAAGCCCCAACTCGACAATGTTGGTCTCCAGCTTCAATTCGCCCACCCGCTCCTTGCCCACGCGGCGGATTTCCGCCTCGACGAGTTCGCGGATGGTTTCCTGCGGCGGGGACGATTTCTGCTTCGCCCGCTGCGACTTCGGCTGTTCCCCATTCGGTTTGTGGAGCGAACCGTTGACAGGCACCACCGACTCCGGCGCCGGCGATCCGGCCGGTTTCGGCTCCAGGAATTTGGACGAGTCGACCCGCTCTGCGCCGCTTGTTTCCGGCAGCGGATCGCCGACCGTCCAGCGGTCCAGCTCGCCGATTTCGCCGGCCAAAAACATGTCGCGGCAGGCATACCGCTGGATCTTGCCGCTGGAAGTCTTGGGAATGCTTCGCATGCGGACCAAGGCGATCGTGTCGATCATCAAATCGTGTTGGGTGGCCACGGCCTTGCGGATCGCCGAGAAGATTTCCCCGTGATTGCGATTGCGGTCGCGATCGACTTCCTGCACGACGACCAACTTCTCCTGGCCATCCGCGTCAATCGAGAACGCCGCCCCGCTGTCGACCACCAAGCGAGGATGGCAGGCGGCGACGGTCGTTTCGATGTCCTGCGGGTAGTGGTTCTTGCCGCGGATGATAATCAAGTCCTTACGCCGCCCGGTGACGAACAGTTCGCCATCGAACAGGAACCCTAAATCTCCCGTGCGGTAGAACGGCCCCTCGCCCGTGTCGGCCAGGTGAGCGCCGAACGTTTCCTGGGTCTCTTCCGGCCGCGCAAGATAGCCGTGGGCGATGCTGGGGCCTTGCACCCAAATCTCGCCGACGTCGCCGTCGTTGACTTCGATCAACTTCTCGGGGTCGACGATCAGCACACGTTGGTCCGGCAGCGTCTTGCCGCATCCGACCAGTCGACGAACGTACGGCCCGCGGTCCTCGGTCTCCAGTCCGTGATTCTCCTCCAACGCGCGTCCGTCGAACGACTTGACGACAGGATCCTCCGCCACGTAGCCGCCGGTGACGATCAACGTCGCCTCGGCCATGCCGTAGCAGGGATAGAAGGTTTGGTGGCGGAAGCCGTATTGGCTGAACTTATCGGTGAATCGATCGAGTGTCTCCGCCCGGACCGGCTCGGCCCCGTTGGGCGCCACCAGCCAACTGGACAGGTCGATTCCTTCCATCTGCTCGTCGGTAATTTTCTCGACGCACAGATCGTAGGCGAAGTTCGGCCCGCCGCTGGTCGTGCCGCGATACTTGCTAATTGCGGCCAACCAGCGAACCGGCTTCTGCAAAAACGCCATCGGCGAAAGCAAGACGTTGGTTCGTCCGACATAAATCGGCTGCACCACTCCGCCGATCAGGCCCATGTCGTGGTAGCTGGGCAACCAGAATACGCCCTTGCCGGTTCGCGTATGCTCGAACGCGTGGCAAATCAGCGCCGAGTTGTGCATCAGGTTGGCGTGCGAGAGCATGACGCCCTTGGGCGTGCCGGTCGATCCGGACGTATATTGCAGGAAAGCGAGCGTCTCGGGCGAGCAGTCGGGCATGATCCAATCGTCCGCGCCCAGAACGAAGTCGGTCGCCTGCCAGGGCAAGCTTTTAAGTACCGTGGAGTCCTCCAGTAAAGGCTGAATCTGTTCGAGCAGTGTTTCGGTCGTTAACGCCACTTTGGCGCCGGCGTCGCGCACGATCGATTCAATCCGGCCCAGTTTGTGGTTGCGGCGGGGCGGATTAGTGGGCACGGCTGTGACGCCTGCATACAGACAACCGAAGAACGCCTTGACGAACTCCAGCCCGGCAGGATAGAGCATCAACGCCCGCTGTCCCTCTAGGCCGGCCGATTCCAACCAGGCGCCGATGGCGCGGGCCTGAGCGTCCAACTCGGCGTAGGTCAGGCGTTGCTCTTCGTTCTCGCCGTCCACCAGGTAGACAAACGCCAGATCATCGGGATTATGCTCCGCCCGATGGCGCAGTAGATGCACCAGAGTATCGGGATAAAAGAACGATCCCGGCATGCGATTGGTCGACACGATTTCGATACCTGCGTCTTGAAGGGAACAACGGACTCGTGCCGGCGGACGCTAGAGCGCCCCAGGGCGGCGAATACCGTGAGGATGGAGGCGTTGCTCACCGTTAGTCTATCGGGAACCGCGCATCGCGGTCATTACGATCGTTGCGATGCTGCGCCTTCGGATGGATAGACCGAGTTTACGGTTTACGCACCAATCGATGCGCAGCAGACTCAACAGACGTTGAATTATCACAGGATCGCAGCCCAGGCAAACTGGGTAAGCCTTCCCACTAAGAACGATTATAGGGATTGGCCGCGAGATTGGGTACCATTGGGCGTTACGGATTGTCCGCTTCCGCGTCGGACTCGTCAAAATGCGCCTCCGGTACATGGGCGCCGCCCGGCAGGCGGACCAACTGCACCATTTCGCGAATGCGCTCCGGCGGCGGACTGGTCAGGCGGCTGACGACGATCGTCACGATGAAATTCAGCAGGCAGCCAACCGTCCCGATGCCGGCCGGCGAGATGCCGAAGAACCAGCGGCTCATGTACCATGGGGCCACGTATCCTTCCGGCCGGGTGATGTCGAGCATTTTGTCCCATTGGTTGCCCGTGATGTAAAAGCCGGTGAAGAGCAGGCCCAGCACCATGCCGGCGATCGCCCCTTCGCGGTTAGTCCGTTCATCAAAAATGCCCAATAGGATCACGGGAAAAAAGCTCGCCGCGGCCAAGCCAAAGGCAAACGCCACCACCTCGCCGACGAAGCCGGGCGGATAAATACCGAAGTAACCGGCAAAGATGATCGCCACGATAATCATCGCCCGGCCGACCAGCACCCGCCGCGCCTCGGATGCGTGGGGGTCGATAAAGTGAATGTAAAGGTCGTGCGCGATGGAACTGGAGATCACCAACAGCAAGCCGGCGGCGGTACTCAGCGCCGCGGCCAATCCGCCGGCGGCGACCAGCGCGATCACCCAGGGGGCTAGCCGGGCCACCTCGGGAGTGCTCAGCACGATGATGTCCTTGTCGATCGTGGCGTCGACGAACTGCCCCGTCTGGCGGCCGGTCTTTTCGTTCACGGCGGCCCGCATGTCGATGCGGCCGTCGCGTTGCTTGTCGGAAAAGTCGATCAGGTTGGTCGCTTGCCACGAATTCACCCACAGGATCGCTTGGCCATCCTTGTTCTTCAATCCGTAGATCACCTTGGAGGGATAGACCCGCTCGGCGTCGGCCACCGGCCGGCCGGCGTCGAGCAGCGCCTGCTGTTGCTTCGCTACGCCGTTGGCTTGTTGCACTTCCGCCAGCACCTGCTGGTAGTTCGCTACGGACGTCGCATCGGCGGAGTCGAATTCATGAATCTTGGTACGGCCGTTCAACTCCGTCCGCGGATCTTGCGAGACGACGGTCAGCCGCGTCACTTCCGCATCGTTGAGCGTGCCCAGCAAGTTGGCTCGGGCAAACATCGCCAGCGCCGGAGCGGTCGTGTAGAGGATCGCGATGAACAGCAACGCCCAGCCGGCGCTGTACCGCGCGGCGCGAACATCGGGCACGGTATAGAACCGCACGATCACATGCGGCAGGCCGGCGGTCCCCATCATCAAGGCCAGCGTAATGCATGCGATGTCGAGCATGCCGGCGCTGCTGCTGGTGAACGGTTTGGTGTACGCCTCGAAGCCCAACTCCGCGTGCGTCGCGTTCAATTCGTTGGCGATGTCGCTGGTCAACATGCCGATCTGAGGGACCGGGTTGCCGGTCAGCGCCGAGGAGAGCGCAATGGCGGGAATCAAGAACGCCAGGATCAAGATGAAGAACTGCGCCACTTGCGTCCAGGTAATGCCCTTCATGCCGCCGAGCACGGCGAAGAAGGCCACGATCACCATGCCGACCACGACGCCTTGCCAGATTTCCACTTGCAGGAAGCGGCTGAACACGATGCCGACGCCGCGCATCTGCCCGGCAACGTAGGTGAGCGACACAAATATCGCGCAAACGGCGGCCACGATTCGCGCGGTCTCGCTGTAGTAGCGGGCGCCCACGAAGTCGGGCACCGTGTACTGACCAAATTTGCGCAGATACGGCGCCAGCAGCAGCGCAAGCAGTACGTAACCGCCGGTCCACCCCATCAGGTACATCGAGCCGTCGCTGCCGGCGAAACTGATCAGACCGGCCATCGAGATGAACGAGGCGGCGCTCATCCAGTCGGCGGCGGTCGCCGCACCGTTGGCGATCGCCGGCACGCCGCGGCCGGCCACGTAAAAGCCTTGCGTCTCTCGCACTCGGCTCTGCCAGCCAATGTAGAGGTAAATCATGAACGTGACGGTGACCATGGAGAAGGTCCAGACCGTCACATTATCGAAGTAATTGCCATCCGCCGCCAACAAAACAACGCTGCCCATAGAGTCGTCCACCAGCCACTAGAAGAGGAATGCATGAAAACAGGAAAAGCCGCACCCTGCAAGTCAGTCGCGCACGCCGTACTTGCGGTCAAGCACGTCCATTAGTAGGGCGTAGACGAAGATCAGTATCACGAACACGTAAATCGAACCTTGCTGGGCGAACCAGAATCCCAGCGGCATGTTGCCGATGTGAAACTTGTTGAGCGGCTCGATGAACACCACGCCGCAGCCGAGCGAGACCGCCGCCCAGATGACCAGCAGCACGGCAATCAGCAAGCGGTTCGCTTTCCAGTAGCCAATCGCGTCGCGCTTCGGCAGCGGCTTCACCTTAGGCTGCGGCAGATCGCCGGCGGGTTGGGATTCAGACATGCGATGCTTTCTCGGGAAAAAAAATTGACAAGCCAAGTTGCTGAATCTGCCAGAATTCAGCTACGCCTCGCTCAGTTCCTTACGGTCATCTCGGGGCGCAGCATCTTGAGTCTGGCGATGCCCGCCTCCGAAACGTCGGTGAAGCCGAGCCGCACTTCCTTGAGCTTGGGGAACTTGGCCAGCTCGTCGATGACCGCGTCGGTCACGTCGGTCGATTGCAGACCCAGGAAGGTGAGCTGCCGCAGCGTCGCGAGCGACTTGACGCCCTTGTCGGTCACCCTGCATTCCTCCAGGTTGAGCCATTGCAGCTTGTCAAGCTTGGCAAGCTCCCCCAGGCAATCGTCGCTGACGGCAGTCAGCCAGAGGTTCAGCCACACGAGTTCGCCCATTGCACTGAGCCGCGCCGCCCCTTCGTCGCCGATATGCGTTTCGCTGAGATCGAGCTTGCGCATTTCCTTCAGGCCGACCAAATGCTCCGTGGCGTCGTCTCCCAACGGAACGTCGCGCAGGGACAACTGCGACAACTTGGTTAGATTCGCCAGCGGCGCCAGGCCCGCATCGGACACGCCGTAGGCCCGCATCAGTTGTAATTCCTTCAGCTCCTTGAGCTTGCCGATCGAAACGATTCCCTCGTCGGTGATCGAGGCGTCTTCCAGCGATAGGCCAATCAGGCCGTCGAGCGCGGTCAGATGCGCAACCCCCATGTCCGAAACCGCGGGCGAGCGAAGCTTGAGCACCTTGAGTTGCTCCAGCGACTTGAGATGCTCCAGACCGGCGTCGGAAACCAGGATGCAGCCGCGGAGATCAAGCAGCCGCAGCTTCTCGATCGCGGCCAAATGCTCCAGCGCCTCGTCGCCAAAGTTGTTGTACAGCAGAAACAAATAGGTGAGATTCGGCAGCTTCTTGAGGTGCGCCACACCCTCGTCGGTCAGGTAGGTGCAGCGGCGCAAATTCAGCGATTTGAGATTGGCCAGCGGTTCGAGCAAGGCCAGCCCGTCGTTGGTTATGTCGGTGTTCTCCAGTTCCAACTCGACCAGGCTCTGCAAGGGCGCCAAATGCTTCAGACCGTCGTCGTTGATTTCCGCCCCCCACAGTGCCAACACCTTGAGTTTGGGAAACGCGGCAAAATGCTTGAGATCGTCGTTGGTGGTCTGACGTTCGTGCAGTTTGATCTCGGTGACCGCGCCGTCGGCATCGGTCACCACCGTGCCGCCAAGCTGCTTGATCCGGTCCAGCGCCGCTTGCGAGGCCGGCTGGGCGAACGCCACGGGGGCCATTGCCAGGAGCATCGCGCCCAACAAGCTACGAAATATCATGTTGCGTCGGATCATCAAGTCCCCCGAAATGGCAGCCTGGCAAGGAATGGTGCGGCAGGCACTATATATGCCTTCAACGTACCGTAACGGGACGCCGGTCGCAACAATGCGCCGCCTGCGATTTTTGCGGGCGTTTCCGTCAGTTTGGCGGCGGGGGCGGCGAAAATCAATTTGCGAACCTGACCGCTGCCGGTTATCATAATTTCCAGCATTCCTGCTATAATTCCCGCCTTGGGCGTTTTTGCCAACCCGTCACTACGAAGGAGTCCCCTCCATGCCCCGCGACCCCAATCAACACGGAACCAGCCGATCCGGCACCACGCGTCGTCAGTTTATCCAGACGACCGCCGTCGCCACGGCCGGCTTCTGGGTGGCCAACTCCCTGGCCGCCGAAGAGAGTAAAGCGGCCAACGAACAGATCAACTTCGCCTGCGTCGGTATCGGCGGCAAAGGCTCCAGCGACACGAGCGGCGCGGCGGCCCACGGCAAGATCGTCGGCATCTGCGACGTTGACACCCAACGTCTCGACGGCGCTGCCAATCGCTACAAGGACGCCGAATCGTTCACTGATTTTCGCGAAATGCTCGACAAGTTGGGCGACAAGATCGACGCCGTGACCGTCAGCACGCCCGACCACAGCCACGCGCCGGCCGCCTTGAAGGCGATGAAGATGGGCAAGCATTGCTTCTGCCAGAAGCCGCTCACCCACACCATTTGGGAAGCCCGCGAAATGGGCAAGGTGGCCGAGGCCAAGGGACTGGCCACCCAGATGGGCAATCAAGGCACCTCGCACGACGGCCTTCGCGAAGCAGCCGCCGTATTGAAGGCCGGCACGTTGGGCAAAGTGTCGGAAGTCCATGTCTGGACCAATCGCCCCGTTTGGCCGCAAGGGGGCGACAAGCCGGCCGCGACCGAACCGCCCGCACATCTGAAATGGGATATGTGGCTCGCCGGGGCCAAGGAACGTGAGTTCGGCAAGGGCTATCACCCGTTCTCGTGGCGCGGCTTCTGGGACTTCGGCACCGGCGCCTTGGGCGACATGGCCTGCCATACGATGAACATGCCGTTCATGGGGCTGGATCTACTGAACCCGACTTCCGTGCAAGCTGAATCTTCAGGGCATAACGGCTACAGCTATCCCAAGTGGTCGGTCATCACCTTCGAGTTCCCCAAGAACAGCACGCGAGACGCCCTGACCGTCTATTGGTACGACGGCGGCAAGCGTCCGCCGAGCGAACTGTTCGACGGCAAGCAGCCCGCCTCCAGCGGCTGCCTGATCATCGGCGAGAAGGGCAAGATCTACTCTCCGGACGATTACAGCGCCCGCTGGGAGTTCCTCGGCGGCGGTCTGGAAAAGCCGAAAGTGGAATATCCCAAGTCGCCGGGCCACGTCGAGGAGTGGGTCCGCGCGATCCGCGGCGGCGAGCCGGCCATGTCGAACTTCCCCAACTACGCCAGCCCGCTGACGGAAACCATCCTGCTGGGCAATCTGGCCGTATGGGCCACCGGCGAGGACGGCAAGAGCAAGAAGATCGAATGGGACAGCCAAAGCCTCAAGGCCAAGGATATGCCCGAGCTGGACAAGATCGTGAAACCGCAATACCGCGAAGGCTGGGAAGCCTAACAGTAGCATGGCCCCCAGGACCGTGCGACCAGAATCCTGAGAGAGCAACAGCCGTCGGTGCCATTGCGCCGGCGGCTGTTTTATTCCTATGATTCCATCTGAAATCGAGCATTTTGGCACGGATGAGCAGTTTCATCAAATGCTGATGGAGATTGACACTCTTGTAGAACGTGGGCTGTTAAAGAATTGCGGACTTGCCCCAGAAAAGCAACCATGGTTTGTTGAGATTTATACAACCCATGACGGTGAAGAATGGCGTTTAGCCCATCCAGATCAAGCCTTTAGAGGATATCTGAAACGAACGCGGAAAGCCTAATCGGGGGAAACTGGGCTGCTGTCCTTGCGTTACTTGGGCCACCATCGCATTTTTATGGCCAGAATTCAGTATTTTCAGACTCCAATCCCGCCGGCCGGTAACGTTAAGGTGAATGAAGCGGTTTTGTTGTTGTGACGCGTCTGTCACCTCCGCCGCTCGGTCGTTCCGACTCGATATCCCTGGCCCATGCTTAACTCCTTGCAACGCGAGCGTTTCCATCGCTTGTTCATCGAGCATCAACGGGCTATTTACGCGCATCTGTTCGCCCTGCTGACGAATGTCTCCGACGTCGAGGAGGTGTTCCAAACGACTTGCGTGGTACTGCTCGACAAGGCCGACCAATACCAGGAGGGGACCGACTTCAGGGCCTGGGCTACGCGGGTGGCGGAGCTGGAGGCCTACAACTATCGCCGCCGGCAGCAGACGGAACGGCAGCGTTTCAGCGACGCCTTGGTCGAGACGCTGGCCGACCAACGGACGGCCATGTCGGAAGAATTGTCGCTGCGGGCGGCGGCCCTGCGGCAGTGCATGCGAAAACTGCCGGTCGCCGACCGCGATCTCGTGCAGCAGCGGTACGCCGGCCGCACGACCACCAAGCAGTTGGCCGAACGGTTGGGACGCAGCGTCGAAGGTTTGTACAAGTCGATCCAGCGGGTTCGCGCCGCCTTGCGGCAATGCATCGAACGCTCCTTGGCCGCCGAGGAGCGTACCCAACCATGACCGACCATCGCCCGCTGGAATCACTGCTGCAACAGTTGTCCGACGACGGCCTGTCCGACGAGCAGTTCGCCGCGCTCGCCGCGCTGCTGGAGCAGGACGAAGACGCCCGGGCGGATTATCTCCGTTGGCGCGACCAGGAAGCGCAGCTTTACTGGGATTACTCCGGCGCTCC
>JBGTJT010000251.1:0-5665 GCA_041744995.1 Pirellulales bacterium
GGAAGCCGCCAGCGCCGGCGGCGCGGTCGACGCGACCGGGGAACCATCTCCGGCGACCGAGCTGGCTGAATCCTCCGCGTCCGCGTCGGTGCAGCAGGCGCCACGGATCGACCTGTCGCGGCTGACTCGCGAGTTCTCGCATCAGATTGGCGGATTCGTTCAGTCGGGTCTGCTCGATCTCGGTTCGGCCATTCTCAGTCTCGTTTCCGATGGCGTGTTGGTGTTGATCTTTCTGTTCTTTTTAATGGCCGGCAGCCTGACCAATACGGCCCAGGCGACCGGCTTCTGGGGCGAGGTCGAGACGCGGGTTAAGAACTATCTGGTCATGAAGGTGGTGTGCAGCGCCATGACCGGCGTCGGCACCGGCCTGGTACTGGCGCTGCTGGGCGTCGACCTGGCGATGACCTTTGGCGTGCTCGCCTTTGCGCTGAACTTCATACCGAACATCGGCTCGGTCATCGCCATGCTGTTACCGCTGCCGATCGTGATACTCGCGCCGGACGCCACCCTGTGGACAGTGGTTCTGGCGGTCGCCTTGCCCGGCGCCGTGCAGATGACGGTAGGAAACCTGATCGAGCCGAAGTGGATGGGCGACTCGCTCGATTTACATCCGGTGGTGATCCTGATGGCGTTGATTTTCTTCGGCATGATCTGGGGCATCGTCGGCATGTTGTTGGCCACGCCGATTGCGGCGATCATCAAGATCGTACTCGACCGGCTCGACGTCACACGACCGTTTGCCGAATTGATGGCCGGCCGCATGATGGCCGACCATCTGGTGGCGCCTTTACCGCGGCAGTCGCTCGGCGGGCGCTTGTTCGGGGCGCTCTCGACCAAGCGCGCCCGACAAGGACGCAGAATATTGCGTCGCAAGATGAAGCGCTTCGGGCCGCCGAGACACTAGTCGCGATCGAACTTCAGCCGGAAAGCGATAACCTTCCGATTGGCACCCAATTATCTGAAGCTAGCAAGGCGCCGCCGTAAATCCGCCATGAATACCGGCGGCGGACGTCATCCCACTTGCTATGTCGAGATCGTCATGCTCCATTGCATGAGGCCGGTTGTCCTGAAAGTGTCGAGGAAAAAATGTTCGTCAATCTATTGTTGCTGGCGGTTTCCTTGTTGGCCTTGTTCCTCGGGGCCGAAGCGCTGGTGCGCGGGGCCGCGTCGTTGGCCCGACGGTTGGGCATGACGCCGCTGGTCGTCGGACTGACCGTGGTCGCCTTTGGAACCAGTGCGCCGGAATTGGCCGTGAGCGTCGGCGCGGCGCTGCGAGGGCAAGCCGATATCGCGGCCGGCAACGTGATCGGGTCCAACAGCTTCAACGTTGGTCTGATCCTGGGCCTCACCGCCTTGGTCTGCCCGATCCATGTGCATCTGTCGATACTCAAGGTCGACGGGCCGATCATGCTGGCGGTATCGCTGCTGCTGTGCGGTTTGTTCTTTCTCGGCGAAATAGGCCGCACCGCTGGTGGTTGTCTGTTCGCCTTGCTGTTGGTCTACCTGGCGATGAGCCTGTGGCTGGCGAGGCGGGAAAAAGCAAAGGAAGTGGCGGCCGAATTCGACGACGGCGTGCCGGCCGCCACCAGGTCGACCTGGCTCGATCTGTTGTTGATCGCCGTCGGCCTGGCATTGCTGGTCGGCGGCTCGCAACTGTTGGTCGCCAGCGCCAGCGAAATCGGCCGCGCCTTCGGAATGAGCGAAGCAGTGATCGGTCTGACCGTGGTCGCCGCGGGCACGAGCATGCCGGAGCTGGCCACCAGCCTGATCGCGGCGATTCGCCGCCAGCCCGACATCGCGGTGGGCAACGTCATCGGCAGCAACATCTTCAACATCCTGGGCATCCTTGGCATCACATCGCTGCTGGCGCCGGTGTCGCTGGCCGGTATCCAGACGGCCGACATGGCGGTCATGCTGCTCCTTGCCGTCGGCCTGTTGCCGCTGCTCTACACCGGGCGGAAGCTGATCCGTGTGGAAGGCATATTGTTGCTGGCGGTTTATCTGGGATACTTGGGATGGTTGATCGGGAACGCGGGGTGAACGCCTTTGCGGGAGGAATGTGCCTCTGTTGAGCCAATCGCTCGACCGCAAACCCGCACCCGTTTCAAGGGCTGGAAGTCGCGTGCTTCCAGCCCTTTTTTCAAGGATTCAGTAGATGGCTTTTGAAGCATGGTTGACCTTGGGGGTGGTGGCGTTGCTTTTTGCCGCGCTGGTCAAGAACATCGCTCCCCCAGACCTGTTGTTCCTCGCCGCGACCGCAGGTTTGGCTCTGGTGGGAATTATCTCGCCCACCGAAGCATTCGCCGGATTCTCCAACTCGGGCATGCTGACCGTGGCGGCGTTGTTCGT
Source organism: Pirellulales bacterium (assembly GCA_041744995.1). GTDB lineage: Bacteria > Planctomycetota > Planctomycetia > Pirellulales > UBA7805 > JBBDLY01. The sequence continues at coordinate 2,350 of JBGTJT010000251.1, forward strand.
CGTCGCCGCGGGTCTGCGGGAGACGGGAATTCTCGACTTCCTGGGGCATCGCATCCTCGGTCGCGCCCGGACGACCAGCGGCGTCCTCGCTCGGCTGGCGGTCGTGGTGCTGCCCATGTCGGCATTCCTTAATAACACGCCGATCGTCGCGATGTTCATGCCCATGGTGGTCGATTGGAGTCGGCGGCACCAGGTGTCGCCTTCCAAGCTGCTGATCCCGCTCTCGTTTTTTGCCATCCTTGGCGGTACCTGCACGCTGATCGGTACCTCGACGAATCTCGTGGTGAACGGACTCATGCTGGAACAGGGACTGCGCGGCATGCACCTGTTCGAAATTGGCGCCATCGGCGTCCCGTATGCGATCATCGGCTTGGGCTATATCCTTCTGTTTGGAAAGCGATTGCTGCCCGATCGTCCCGAATTGCTGGATCAACTTGGCGATGCGCGCAGGGAATACGTCGCTGAAATGCTGGTACAGTCCAATTGCCGGATCGTCGGGCAGACGGTTGAGGCAGCCGGACTTCGTCAATTGCAAGGCCTGTACCTCATCGAGATCGACCGAAACGGGGACATCATTACCCCGGTCGGGCCGGGGCACGTGATTCAAGCGAACGACCGTCTCGTATTTACGGGAATCATCAGCAGCATCATCGAACTGGAGAAGATCCCGGGCCTGGTTCCCATCGCCGACCCCGGTTACGAAGTCTCTCCACGGATGCAGCGAAGCCGCCGAATGTGCGAAGCGGTCATTTCAGCTAGCTCTCCGCTGATCGGCAAGACCATTCGCGACGCAGAATTCCGTGCCACCTATGGAGCGGCCGTGGTGGCCGTACATCGCATGGGCAAACGGGTGGAGAGAAAGATCGGCGACATTCGACTCCGCCCTGGCGACACGCTGTTGATGCAGGTGCAGCCGCATTTCGTGCGGGCGTACCGCCACGATCCCGCTTTCTACCTCGTCAGCGACGTGGATGAGTGGCGTCCCTTGCGGCGCGATCGGGCGTGGCTCTCGCTGGTGCTGTTCGCGATTCTGTTGCTACTGATGACGACCGGTTTGGTGAGCACCCTCGTCTCCGCCATGTTGATCGCCGTGGCAATGGTGGCGGTGGGGTGCATTTCGGCGGGTGAAGCTCGGCGCAGCATCGAATGGCAGGTGCTTGTCACTATCGCCGCCGCCTTTGGGGTGGGCACGGCGTTGGAAAATTCAGGCGCAGCGACCGCCATCGCCACAACTCTTGTCGATGGCACAAAGGCACTTGGCCCAATCGCCGCATTGGCGGTCATCTATTTGCTTGGTTCCATCCTGACGGAGCTGATTACCAACAACGCCGCCGCAGTGCTGATGTTCCCCTTCTGCTTGGAGACGGCGCGGCTCTATGACGCCAGCCCGACGCCATTTCTGATTGCCTTGATCCTTGCCGCGTCGGCCAGCTTCATGACGCCCATTGGCTACCAGACCAACATGATGGTCTACGGACCCGGTGGGTATCGCTTCATGGACTTCGTCAAGATTGGCACACCGCTCAATGCCACACTTTGGGTCGTAGCCGTTGTGGCCATTCCCGTCATTTGGCCGTTTTGAGCACCCTAGGGATTCATCGTTGCATGGTCAGGCGCTCAGAACGGACCGCACGACCTTTCCGTGGACGTCGGTCAAGCGGTAGTCGCGGCCCTGGTGTCGGAACGTCAGCCGCTGGTGGTCGACGCCCAGTTGGTGGAGCACGGTGGCGTGCAAATCATGCACCGGCACTTCGTCGCGGACGACCGAGTAGCACAACTCGTCGGTCTCGCCGTGAATCAAGCCGGGCTTGAACCCGCCGCCGGCGGCGAGCATGGTAAAGCAGCCTGCGTGGTGATCGCGCCCGTAGTCGGGTTGGACCTTGCCATCCTGGCTAAAGGTGGTGCGTCCGAACTCGCCGCCCCACAGCACGATCGTGTCGTCCAGCAGTCCGCGCTGTTTGAGGTCGAGGATCAACGCGGCGGTCGCCTGGTCGGTTTCCCGGCACCGCTTGGGCAGATGCGCCGGCAGGTTGAAATGGTGGTCCCAGCCCGAATGGTAGAGCTGAATAAAGCGAACGTCGCGCTCCGCCATTCGCCGCGCCATCAGGCAGTTAAACGCATAGGTGCCGGGCTGGCGGGCGTCTTCGCCGTACAACGCGTAGGTCGCATCCGTTTCATCGGAAAGGTCGGACAATTCCGGAATCGACGTTTGCATGCGAAACGCCATTTCGTACTGAGCGATCCGCGTCTCGATCGCGGGATCCGCCGTGCGGGCCAGTTCCTGCTGATTGAGTTCGTTGATCACGTCCAGGATCTGGCGCCGGTCCTGAATCGGCTTTTCCGCCGGGTCGCTCAGGTAGAGCACCGGATTCGCTCCGCCGCGCAACCGCACGCCGGCGTATTTCCCGGGCAGAAAGCCGGTGCTCCACAGGCGATTGTTTAGCGGCTGCATGTTGCCCAGGTCGCCGCGCGACACCAGCACCACAAAATCCGGCAGGTTGTGGTTCAGCGTGCCCAGCCCGTAACTGAGCCATGAGCCGAGCGACGGCCGCCCAGGCAGGTTATGTCCGGTCTGCATGAAGGTCATGGCCGGGTCGTGATTGATCGGCGTGGTGCTGACCGCCCGCAGAGTGCAGACCTGGTCGGTGATCCGGCTCAGGTGCGGCAGCAGCTCGCTGACCCAGGCGCCGTTTTCTCCATGCTGGGCAAACTTGTACTTCGTATTGATGACCGGGTGCGTGGGGTGCGTGTTGTTGAACCCGGTCAGGCGGCCCTGCTGCTCGACGAGTTGAAAAATATCCTGCCCGTGATGCTTGGCCAGCGCCGGCTTGTGGTCGAACAGATCGACCTGTGACGGCCCGCCCGATTGGAACAGGTAGATCACGCGCTTGGCGCGGGGCGGATGATGCACGGCATTGGCCTCCGCCGCCTCCGCCGACTCGGCTGACTGCATGCCGGCCAGCGCCAGGCCGCCGAGTCCCGCTGCGCCCAACTGTAGCATGCGTCGCCGATCGATGGTCGCCAGTTTGGATTCCAGTTCGTTCATCGTGCTACTTTCGTGTGATCGTTTCGCTGAGGTTGAAGATTGCCAGAACGACGTCGGCCAGCGCCGCGGTCTGGCTGGCAGCGAGATTCGTGTTCACCGGGGATTCGCCGACGGCGAACAGTTTTTTGGCAGCGTCGGGATCAGACTCGTAGCGGGCCAGCCGTAGTGCATAGAGCCGGCCGAGGAGCGCCGCTTCTTGTTCCGTTGGTTCGCGCGAGAGCGTCCGCCGCAGCGCCAAGGCGATTTGTGCCGCGGCGTCGTCGGGCTGCT
>JBGTJT010000252.1:0-1987 GCA_041744995.1 Pirellulales bacterium
GACGTCCGGCGGCGATCTATCCGCCACGCGCGACCTACGAGCCCGCGGCGAAGGCTCCGCACCAGCCGCGGCCAACGCACCACGTGATGGCGAAGGCGCTGCGGATGGCGAGACCGAAGCGCTGTTTCAATCCGCCGAGACGGCGATCGAAGAGGGACGTACAAGCGAAGGAATCGAGTTGTTAAAAGAGTACGTTGCCTCGCCGGCGGCGACTCGCAAGAAAGAGGCTCGCAGCTTGCTGGCCGAGGCTGAAAAGTCCGTTTCACGACGCTATTTCGTCGAACACTTGCTCGGGCTGGGGCCGTCGTTTTGGAGCCAGGTCGGGCCGGGTTCTCAGGTCCAATATCCAATGCCGAATTTCAGTCGCATTTCCTTAGCCGCGGAATTCAATAGAACCGGCGCAAAAACGCAACGCATTACCGCCGCCCTGTATCAAAAGAAACAAGGCGGAGAAAACATCGAACCGTACCTGGCAGCGCTGGAGCAACTGCCGGCGGACGCTCCCGACGAGTTGCCCGCCCCGGTCGACGTGGCGCAGCAGCCGAATCGCGATCCGGCGCCCAGTCAGCCGACCGTCGGCGGTAGTGGTGAGGTGGAAGCGATCATGGAGGCGGCCATCGCGGCGGTGCAAGATTCACGTTTGGACGACGCGGCGGACTTCCTTCGCGATTATCTCGGCAACGAGGCGGCCCTGCGAAAGATCGAAGCCGAACTGCTGCTGGAAGATATCGAACATGCACAAAGCAATCGGTTCGCAGTCGAGTGGCTGCTCGGTTTGCCGGACGAAAGCTGGCAGCAGTTCGAGACGACCAATCAACTCCAGGTCTCGCTGGAACTGCCCAACTTCGAATACGAAGTACTCAACAACGAGTTTGAGGCAGCCTGGCGGAGATGCGTGGCGCGTGCCCTGGCGGTGTGGCAGAAAAAGCAAGCCGGCGAGGATATCGAGCCGTACTTGATTGCAATCAATCGTCAGAGCAAGTCCGCGCCCGACATTCTGCCCGACCCCGCCGATCCCGGTGCACCAGAGGCGATGCCCGAGGATGCTGCGGTCGTGCGCAATCCCGTCCCGGAAGAGCCGGAGGAAGTAGGTGATCCGACGGAATACCTGACCGGCAAAGGATTGGTCAATGATGGCAAGATCTGGACGCTGCCCAGCGAAGAAGAGATTCGTGACCGGATAAAAGATCTATCCGATTTTAAGAAAGCGATAACGGTCGCGGAGAAGAAGATCCCCGGCAACGCCCTGCAGCAACTGCAAGTCGAGCGGCAAAAAATCGTCCAAGGCGAAGCCATGCTGGAACAGATGTCGCAACAGATTCGTCAAGCAGGTTTGATTACCGGCCCGCAACAGCAACAGATGAACAGCCTCCGCGCGCAACTGGATCAGAAACGGACCTGGGTGGCCAATACCGAGGCCGGCATTGCCGAGCCTTTAGCGGGCGTTGAGACCGCACAGCGGGAGTATGCCACGGCGGTCGACGACGCGCTGGCGTTCATCACCGGCATCGAAGAGGAATACACTCGACTCGAAGCCAATCCATCCGTGCAAGAAGCCCTGACCGAACTGAGCCATCGGCACGGCCCCACATCAGCGGTGAAGTCTAATAAGGATCGCTTGCTTAAGCTCAAGGAATCACTGGGCGATGCCGATCAAAATCCAGCGGCCGGCGGACTGGCGCCGCCGCAACCTGCCGGAGAGAATCGCATTCAAGGCTTCGGCCCTAACGCCAATCCGCCAGCTCAAGGGAACATTGGCGGCGTAATGCCCATTGGCGGCTTCTAAGGCGTAGTTGATTTGGGAGCGGGCGGTTTGCGAATATTCATCTTTGAGTCGGTCACCGGAGGCGGGTTTCTCGGCAAATCAGAACCTCCGGCTTCATTGGCCGTCGAGGGCGCGGCGATGCTGGCGGCCGTGGCGGCCGATTTTAGCCGCCTGCCGGGCGTGAGCGTCGCGACGATCGTCGACGCCCGGCTGAGGCCGGCA
>JBGTJT010000253.1:0-6635 GCA_041744995.1 Pirellulales bacterium
GCTCGCAGTCGCTGGACGCCAACGAGAAGGCGTCCGCCGCGGCCATCGCGGCCATGAAGGCGGGCGGGGCCGAAGCGGAGCAGGCCGCCGCAGCGGAGCAGGCCGCCAAGACTGAAGCAGAACGTTTGCAAAAGCACTCCCAATTGCTGGACGAAGCAGCTCGCAAAGCAAGCACCGAAGCCGCCGAAGCGGAACGGAAGGTCGACGAACTGCGGTCGCGGCTGTTCGGCAAGATGCGAGACTACGTCGCCGGGGTCAGGTTTGTCGAAGACACCCTCGCCGGCAAGCTCAAGTTCCGTCGCGCCGATCTCGACGCGGCGCGCAGCCGCTACGACCTCGGTATCCGCGACGCCGTCGACCCGCAAGAGTTGGAAAAGTACAAACAGGAAATCGCCGAGATTGAAAGCGGAAACGAGCGGAGCGTGGCCGCCTATTCAAGCGACTACGAAGCCGCCAAGTTGCGACGCGAAGCGCTCGAGGGCATGCTCCGCGAGATGACCGATGAAGAGCAATTCGCTCGCAAGGCGCTGGAGGATCACATCGCCACGCTCGAGCGACTTCGGCAGAGCCAGCAAGAACGGGGCATGAAGGGGATCAAGAACCTGCTGACGCTACCGATTCTGGACGCCTTCGGCAGCCCATTGCGGATCGAGCAAATCTGGCTGCCGGAACTGACGCTCAACAACAACTTTCGGGATGTGGCGCGTTTTGATCGGTGCATTACCTGCCACCAAGGCATCAATGCCACCGAGCCAGGTAGCGCTACGCTGCCGGCCTATCATAGTTTGGAGCCGAATCGACTGACAATTCTGGCGACACCCGAAGCGAGGCCGACGACGCCGCGCCTGCCCGATGGAACCAAAGTTACGGACGAAGCCGAAATCCAACGCCGTCAACTACAGGAAGCCTACGGGCTGGAATTGGCCGCCCGCGGACTGCTCGATCCCAACGACGTCACGATTGAAGTCGTTTGGCCGAACAGCCGCGCCGCACGGGCCGGCCTGCAGCGGGGCGACGTGATCCGTGCGATCAGCATGGGGGGGCGTTTCGAGAACGTGATTAACCGCCAGATGGTCGTGCGCCATTTGCTGCGGAACGTCAACTGGGGCAACCCCGTCGAGATGCGGGTCGACCGCGGCTTGCCCCAGCCGTACAGTTCACATCCACGGCTCGATTTGTTCGTCGGTTCTCTCAGCCCCCACCCGATGATGGAGGTCGGCTGTACGATTTGCCATGAAGGGCAGGGGAGCGCGACGGAGTTCAAGTTCGCCTCCCACACGCCCAACACGCTACGGCAGGCGAACGACTGGGCTAGCGAGCACGGCTGGTTTGACAACCACCACTGGATTCTACCGATGAAGCCGGCGCGGTTCGCCGAATCGTCCTGCGTGAAGTGCCATCACCAGTTGGAAGAACTGGAGCCGAGCGAGAGATTCCCCGAACCGCCGGCGCCCAAGCTGATGTCGGGTTTCAACGCCGTCGAGCGGTTTGGCTGTTTCGGCTGCCACGAAGTGAACGGCTATTCCGGCCCCGATGCGCGGCAAGGCCCCGACTTGCGGCTGGAGCCGAACTTCACGGCTTCCGCACAGCAGTTGCGCTACTTTGTTCCCGCACGCATCCGGCAGTTGAAGGAACTGGAAGCGAGCGACGAGTCGGCCGTGGCGCAGTTGATCGCTGACTTGGAGAATGTCGATCAGCTCGCCGAGCAACTGGAATACCACCCCGAGTATGGATTCGTTCGCCAGCAGGTGCTGGAGTTCCTTGAAATCGACGGCAACCGCGCCAGTGCGCCCGCCAAGCTGCTGGGCGATCCGGGCCTGGTCGGTGAAGGCCGCCAATTGGCCCAGCGGCTTCGCGACAAGCCATTCGATTTCGAGGCGCGAACCAAGCTGGCCGCACTGGTAGAGTCGGACGTCTCCGAACCGGCCGGATTACTGAGCGCCACCTCCCACGACCAGCTTCCGTACCTAGCGGCCCCGCCGCGTCTGCCGGCCGACGCGCGGCGCCTGACGGAACTGTTTAAGCCGGTCGAAACGCCCGGCACCCGCCGTCGCGTGGGGCCGAGCTTGCGATACGTCGACAGCAAGCTCGATCATGATGTGTTGATTCGCTGGATCGCCGATCCGACCGACATCCGCCCGTCGACCACGATGCCGAAGTTCTTCGGCCTGACCGATCACCTGCAGGACTCGCCGGAGGCCTTGAAGCTGACCGAGGAGTTTGAACCGATCGAAATCCGCGCCACGGCCGAATACTTGATTGAGAAGAGCCAGCCGTTCGATTTCCTCCAGCCGGCCGCGGGCGTGACCGAAGCGCCCGACGCCGAACGCGGCAAATTGCAGTTCGAGACGCGCGGCTGCCTGGCCTGTCACACGCATGACGGAACCCCCGGCAGCAGCGCCGATCAAGGCCCCAGCCTCACGGATTTACGAGAGAAACTCGGCACCGAGAAGGGCGCACAATGGCTCTACACCTGGCTGCGCAATCCGGAGTCGTACCATCGCCGCACCAAGATGCCCGATACGTTCCTGCTGCCCGAGGGGGTGCGGGCGGCGGACGGCACGGTCGAGCAGACGGACGACGGACAGCCAAAGCAGTTCGATCCGGCGGCCGACATTACACTTTATCTGCTCGGCAACGACCTGCCGGCGGAGGGTCCGGCGGTCGCGGAATTGACCGCAGCGGAAAGCGAATCGCTGCACAAGCTGACGCTCTCCTACTTGGAAAGCGCGTTCCCCAAGCGGGACGCGGAAAGATTTGCCAAGGAGGGCATTCCAATGGAACTGGCGCCGCAATTGGTCGGCAGCGAGATCGAACTGCTCGGCGCGATCGACGATCACGCACGGCTGCAATACATCGGCGCCCGCACGATCGGCAAGCTGGGTTGTTTCGCCTGCCACGACATCCCCGGTTTCGAGGACGGCAAACCGATTGGCGCCACCTTGGCCGATTGGGGCCGCAAGGAAACCTCCAAGCTGGCGTTCGAGCACATTACTAAGTATCTCGGCAAATATCCGCCGGGCCACGAACAGGGCGAAGCCTCGCACGGCGGCAGCCACGCCGAAGGGGGCCATCATCTGGATCCCGAAGATTTCGACGCCGACACTGGCTACTTCGTGCAGGCGCTACGGTCGCATTCGCGCGAGGGGTTCCTGTGGCAGAAGCTCCGCGAACCTCGCAGCTACGACTACGAAAAGGCGGACTTCAAGAGCTACAACGAGCGGCTGCGGATGCCGAAGTTCCCGCTGACCGACGACGACGTCGAAGACATCATGACCTTCGTGCTGGGACTGGTCGCCGAACCGCCCGCCAGCAAGTACATTTACCAGCCCGACCAGCGGCAGCAAGCGATTGTCGAAGGCCGCAAAGTACTCAATAAGTTCAATTGCGGCGGCTGCCACTCGTTGCAGACCGACACGTGGAATATCGATTTCCTGCCGGGCGACTTCCCGCCGAGCTTCCCGCCGGATGACTTCGCCTTTTTGGATAGGCAATGGACGCCGGCGGAAGTGTTGGCCTCGAAGACCACCGACCGACGCGGTTTCCTGCAAGCCCATCTGAAGGGTTATCCCATCCGCAGTTCCGAGACGGGCGAATTGGTCGTGGCGGACGAGGACGGCATCGACTTGGAAGGGGACGAGTTGGAAGACCCCGAGATCGAGAAGTTCTACAAGTTCCAGCTCTGGGATCCGGTCTTGCTGGATGGCAGCCCCCGCATCGTCGGCAGCGGCGATTTGCAGGTTCCTGTGGCGCGTTCGCCGCAAATGCTCTCCAGTGACAGCGGTTACCTCGCGCGGTTGATTTTTCCGCTGGTGGTGGCCGAGGAACTCAGTCGAAACCCAAACGTCAATCCACAGGAGGCGTGGGGATGGCTGCCGCCGCCGCTGGTTGGCGAGGGCAAGAAGGTGCAGACCGACTGGCTGCACAAGTTCCTACTGGAACCGCACCCGATCCGTCCGGCGTCCGTGATGCGAATGCCGAAGTTCAACATGAGTTCCGATGAGGCGGCGGCGCTGGTCAACTACTTTGCCGCGATGGACGACGTGCAATTCCCCTACGAGTACAACGAGCGGCAAGGGGCGGCCTATTTGGCAAAACTGGAAGAGGCCCATCCGCAGCGGCTGGGCGACGCCATGAACATCGTGGCGAACGCCTGCATTCAATGCCACAGCGTGGGCGATTTCCAGCCTGCCGGGGCGCCAGTGGCGCTCGCCCCCAACTTGGACGACATCCATGCTCGCATGCGTCCGGAGTATTTGCGTCGCTGGATCGCCAACCCGAAACGCATTTTGCCCTATACTCCGATGCCGGTGAACATGCCCAAGGGGCAGCCGCTCAACCAGGATTGGTTCCCGGGCGACAGCTTGGAGCAGATTGACGGCACCGTCGACTTATTGATGAATTACAACCGTTTTGTTCGCGAACGGACGTCCGTCGCCGAGATACTGGAAGGCAAGGTGCAAGCCCCCGCCGAGGAGACGACCGCGAGCGACCCGCCGGAAGCAGTCTCCGCGGAACCGCCCGCGGAGGACGAGTCAGCGGCCGGCCAGGAAACGACCCCTGGAGAGAATACGCAAACGCCTTAAACTGAGTGATCGAGGTTGCTGGTTCGGCACTGCGAGATCGCCTATACTGAGTTGGCTTGAAATCCCTCCCAGTCGCTCTCCGCATGCTGTTTCCCACCCCAGCAGTGATGCAGGTGACAACCGGCCGACCGACATGCCGCGCAGCAGCGCGTTGCCTGGGTTGGAAGTCCTTTGGCCGGCGGTAACTCGTTCACCCCCAACAGGAGACCGTAGCTATGAAAACCGCAATTTACTGCTCGCTAGTCTTGGCCGTGAGTTTTTGCACGACCACCGCGAGTGCGGCCACGCTCAAGGGCCGGTTCGTTTATGACGGCAAGGCGCCTACGCCGGCCAAACTGGCGATTACCAAGGATACCGAAGTCTGCAGCGAGCATGCTCCGGTCGACGAAAGCCTGGTGGTCGGCCCCGACGGCGGCATTCAGAATATCCTTATCTGGGTTCGGACCAAGATCGAATCGCCCGCCCCGGCCGGCAAGCCGACGTTGGACAACCTGCACTGCCGGTTCGATCCGCATGTCGTGATCGTCCACACCGGTCAGGCTCTGGAACTGAAGAATTCCGATCCGGTCGGCCACAATGCGAATATCACCACCGTGATGAATCCGGCGACCAATCAATCGATCCCGCCCAACGGTTCGGTCGACGTGAAATTCTCTAGCGAGGAAAGATTGCCGTCCAAGGTTTCCTGCGGCATCCACCCTTGGATGACCGCCTGGGTGCTGGTTGTTGACGACACCTATAACGCGGTCACCAAGGAAGACGGCTCCTTTGGAATTAGCGGATTGCCGGAAGGCGAAGAACTGGAATTTCAGGTGTGGCAGGAGAAGGCCGGTTACATGAGCAACGTCACAGCCGACGACTATCCCGAAGGGTGGTCGCGCGGTCGATTCACGATGACCTTCAGCGGCGACGTCGATTTGGGCGAGATCAAGGTCTCTCCGGACGCGTTCAAGTAAACGATCGTATTCGCCCCGACGCATCGCCGGGAACGATTTTCGTAACACAAGGAAATGGACATGATCTGGCGACATTTGACTGCGGCGGTCGGCCTGGCGGCACTCGTATTTATCGGCTGCGGCGACGACAAGGCGGCCGACCCGCCGCCTGAAGTGCGCGATTCCGACACGACCGTCGATCCGCCCGAGGTCGACCTCGGCACACCTGCCGATGAGACGGATGCGACGGAGAACACCGATCCGGCCACGCCCGCGGCCGACGCCTCGTCGGGTGGCAGCGCCGTGCTGCGGGGCAAGTTCGTATACGACGGCAAAGCGCCGGAACCTGCCAAGCTGGCCATTACCAAGGACCAGGAAGTGTGCGGTCCCGCCAGTCCGGTCGATGAGTCGCTGGTGGTTGGCCCCGACGGCGGCATTGCGAACATCCTCGTTTGGGTCCGCAGCAAGGATGTCGTTAGCGAAGCCCCAGCGGGAAAGGCCGTGCTGGATAACATTGGGTGTCGCTTCGAGCCGCACGTTTTGGTGGTGCATACCGGCCAACAACTTGAAATCACCAATTCCGATCCCATCGGTCACAACGCAAACGTTACCACGGTAATCAATCCAGCGGTCAATAGTTCGGTTCCGCCCGCCGGAAATTACACCATGTCGTTCTCCAAGGAAGAACGGATGCCGGCCAAGGTTTCGTGCGGCATCCATCCGTGGATGACCGCCTGGGTGCTGGTGAGCGACGACACCTACAATGCAGTCACCAACGATGATGGCACGTTTGAGATCTCCGGCTTGCCGTTGGGACAAGAATTGGAGTTTCAGGTGTGGCAGGAGAAGGCCGGCTTCCTGTCCGACGTCACCGTCGAAGGGGGCGAAGCGTGGTTGCGCGGCCGTTTTACCAAGACGTTCGATGGCGACGTCGACCTCGGCGTCGTCAAGGTTTCGCCCTCCGCTTTTGAATGAAAACGTTCGAGCTATGAAATCAATCACTTCGAGTTTCCTTTGCTTGAGCCTGCTGTTGCTGGTCGGTTGCGAACGTCGCGGCGGCAGCGCGGCGGACGTTGACGCAACCGAAGCCAGGCAGCTTTATTTGACGCTGCTC
>JBGTJT010000254.1:0-4017 GCA_041744995.1 Pirellulales bacterium
AACCAGTCGAGAGCGGCGCCGCCGAGTCGCTGCTGCTCGGCATGGCCGGCAGCGAGGTCGCCGTCAAGATCGCCAGTAACGGCCAACCGCAAGAGCATATCTTGCAGCGCGTGATTGCCAATTTCGAGACCGGATCCGCTCGCGACCACACCCACCCGATCACCGCCCTATGGGAAGGCGAGCAAAAATTCCGCTACGAAATCGGCCGCGAGCAGGGGATGCTCAACGCCAGGGTGCCGATGTGGGGCCAACTGCGGTTCCGCAATCCACAAGGAGACGCGGCGGACTCGTCGAGCTGGCAGTTCGACGAGCGGGGCATCAACGTCGGCAAGATGTGGACCTACCGCAGTTACATTCGAGGCAATACGCTGGCGGCCGCCATCTGGACCTTCGACGACGTGAGCGAAACAGAATATCCCGACGGCCTGCCGCTGGATATGGACATCCGTGTGTTTCGCGGCCACAAAGGGGACATTCGCCAAGGCATCACCGGCAGCCTGCGGATTCGCAATCCTGACACGGGGGTCGCTTCGCGCGAACGAATTTTCGTCGCCCAGGAGTTCGAGGTCGATCGCATCCACATTCCTCGCGCCATGACCAGCGTCGACGGCGCGCCGCTCGATCTGTTCAAGGATCTGGTGACCGAGGACGGCCGCGTCGAGGTCTGGCTCCGCTGCGTCAATCCGGGCCAGTACTTCGGCATGGCTCAGGCGGACGTCTACATCCGCGCACCCGACGCCTCCTACACAATGAACTTTATCAAAGGCTTCGCCGGCATCTGGCTGCAAATGGTCATGATCACGGCGATGGGCGTGCTGTTCAGCACGTTCCTGAGCGGACCGGTCGGCATGATTCTCACGCTCTCGGCGATCCTGGTCGGATTCTTCACGCAGGACATCGCCAACATGACCCTGTCGGTGCTCGATCCCGATCGCAGCGCGGCGGAGGTCGAGGTGATCAATCGCTACTACGGCGGCGGTCCCGTCGAGGCCTTCTATCGAATCATCACGCAGAAAAACCTGACGGCGGAGTTGGAAATCGAGCCGATCATATTCCGCGGCTACGTCATCTTCAATGCCGAGCCGGTTATCAAGACCGTCGACTACGGCGTCATGTGGTGCATGGAAAAGGTGCTGCTGATACTGCCCGACCTCAGCCAGTTCGACAATGTGCAGCGGCTGGCGCACGGATTCGTGATCTGGCCCGACACGCTGCTGCGGCAAATGACCACGGCGCTGGCATTCATTCTCTGCTCCTACGTGGCCAGTTGTTTTATCCTCCGTTCGCGAGAGCTGGCGGCATAGAAGTTGAACCCATCGAGTAAGTCATGAATCAGCAAAAGAAGCAATTTCAGCGCAAGATCGTGTACCTGGTGATCGCGGTGGTGCTGCTATTTCCCATGTATATGCTGAGCCGACCGGCGACCAGTGGAACCGCGGGCCGCGACGGCACGCCCGGCGGACTGCTGGCGCAGGCTCGCAGCGAAAGCGACCTAAGCCAAGCCGATCTGGGAGGCATCGATCCGGCCGGCTCGGCGATGAAGCTGTCGATGCTCGGCCTGCACGGCGTCGCCTCGCAGGTACTGTGGGCGAAGTCGCATTCATACAAGGATCGCGAGGACTGGACCGGCTACAACGCGGCCTTGGAGCAAATCACCAAATTGCAACCCAACTTTTCCAGCGTGTGGATCAATCAGGGACACAACCTCTCCTACAACATCTCGGTGGAGTTCGACGACTACCGCGATCGCTTTCATTACGTGATCAAGGGAATCGAACTGCTCAAGAAGGGGGTTCGCCATAATCAACGGGATCCCAAGTTGGTCAATGAGTTGGCCTTTTATTTGGGCAACAAGATCGGCCGTTCGGACGAACATGTCGAGTTTCGCGAGCTGTTTCGCTCGCCCGCCTACGACGACTTCTATAACACCGAGACAATGCAAGGCACGCTGCACGTGGGGCGGCCGACCGATCCCCGGTTCCGCGACAACTGGCTCGTCTCCAAATGGTGGTACGAACAAGCCGAGATGCTGATCGACAAACTCGGCGCGCCGTACAAGGGACTCAATCCGGTTGTGTTCTTCAGCAATTCGCCCAAAGCACAAATGCAGTATGGCGTGGCGATCGAAGAGGAAGGCGTATTCGGCGAGCGCGCCCGGCAGGCGTGGCAAGCGGGCAGTAAAGCGTGGGACGACTTCGCCCGCCGTCGCCTGCCGTCGACCATGGGTTTTGCCATCGCCCTGGGAGACTTGGAAAAGCACCGCGAACTGGAGGAAGGTTTGCTGGCGGAACTGGACGCAATAGCGCCCGGAGTGCGGGAAGAGATCATCGCCGAGAAACGAGCCGCGCTAACCGATCAGCAGCGCGCCGCGCTCGACAAGTCGGCGGCGGACCGCACGCCCGACGAGGAGGAGTACGCCTACGTCGCGGAGCGGGCGACGTATGTCTCGATTGAAGAAGTCATGCAGCGGATCGACGATCCGGCCACGCTCGAGCAGGCGCGCCAGCTCGCCGATCGGATTCGGGTACAGCGACAGCGGAGCAGCATGATCGAAAGGCAGCGCGGGGTCGTGAATTTCGAGGCCTGGAGAACCCGCAGCAGCGTCGAGCAGTTGCCCTCCACGCTGGCCGCCCGCGAGGCGATCTACCAAGGCGATCAAGCGTATCAGGAATCGAACTTGAGCGAGGCGCTCAATCTGTACAACAAGGGTATCTACGCCTGGTCGGAAACGCTCGAGCAATACCCCGAGATGCTCGGCGAGAGCGCGATGATTCACGACATGATCGACATGATGAAGAAGTATCAGACCATTCTCGGCCAGAACAATCAGCCGCCGCCCAATCCGTTCCCATTGCAGAGCGTGATCGACGTCTACTTCTCCAAGGGCATGCACCTGCATGAGGATCAACCCTTGCGCCCGGACCTGATTCCGCCCTCGCAACAGCCGGTCGGCTTGCAGGACGAGTGACTTTCGACACGCTTTCAAGAGGCGGCCGCGATCAGTTCGCCGGCTATGGGGTCGAAGTAGTCGCTGGCAATGTCCGCCGGTTTGGCGAATGGTTCGATTCTGCCGGTCGTCCGCCGCAGTACTGCGATCAGGCTGACGCCTTGTCGGTACGGAACCTCCTGGCGGTCATCTAGCTGACGGCCCAGTCGCCGCGCTTCGCCGGCGAAGATCCGCTCCAGCATGGCGTTGATCGGCCGTGCGGGGATCGTAAAGTCGGTCCCGGCGGTGCCTTGACTGTGGCCGCGTTGCCGGTTGCGGCGACGGATGTGACGCACGATCGGGTACAGCCGTGCGTTGTAATGCGACACCAGCCGTGGTTCGACCGGCAGGTCGCTCCATAGCCGCATGAAGCGACCCATGTCGTAACGCCGCCAATGCCCGAAACTCTCGTCGTGTTCACTCCACAAGTCCAGATCGGCCGGCACGGTGATCAGAAATTGCGTACCAGGGCGGGTTGCCGCCAGCAGGCGGCTGAGCAAGGCAAAGTCGTCCGGTACGTGCTCCAGCACGTCCATCAGCATCACCAACCGCGCTTCGCCGAGGCAGTCTTCCAAGTCGTCCGGAGCAAGTCCGACGCGGTAGTCGACGTTCGGGTAGCGGCGTCCGGCGCGATCAATTGCCTCGGCCGAAGTATCGATCCCCACGCAGCGATAGTCGGCGGCCAAGGCGGCGATATTCGCCCCCGTGCCGCAGCCGACGTCAATCACCAGGGGACGCTCTTTGGGTCCGCCGCCCGGTACGATCCGTTCCACCAACCGCCGCATGATGGTCCGCCGGCCCCGGAACCACCAATGACGCTGCTCGATGTCGGCATGGAGTTGGAATTGTTCGCTTTGCATGACGGCCCGCCGGCGGGTACAACGAGTATTCCACGTTTGTGGAAAAGTTTAGCCTATAAATGGCCGCTCCGGCCGAAGTACCTAGCTGCTACGCATCCCGACGGCCGCCAGTACAACCGTTTCCGCACCATTCAAACGCAAATGCCGCAGTTCGATTACGAAGCGACCGAC
>JBGTJT010000255.1:0-8336 GCA_041744995.1 Pirellulales bacterium
GCTGCACTTGCGGAGTCGGGCGGATCGGGGCGGGATTCAGCGGCGGCGAGGCAATCGGTTGCTCTTGCCTCGCGGCGGCGGCCTGTGCCGATCCGTCACGTTCTTCCGGCCGCAATTCCGCGGGAATCTGCATCACGTGCGAACAGGCGGGACACTTGATGCGCCGCCCGGCGTCCGCAGCCGCCACCCGCAGTTGCTTGGAGCAACCCTGGCAAACGAACTCGATCATGCTGGCGGACCCGGACGTCGACTGCGGTGGTGGTGGATCGTTCATGAAATGCTTTGATAGTTTGAGGAATGGAGTCGATGGTTTTGTTGACAGGATGAAATGGATGAACAGGATCTAGTGCAGGTGGAAACGGATTGAATGGGACAACGTTTTTGAACAGAAGGGAACAGAGAGAACGAAGGGAAGGATTCTCCGTTGACTCCTTTTCGCTCTGTTCGCTCAAACAAAGTAATCTTAGTTACGTCCGAAACTTAATAGCGGTGTAGCGTGTTCCATTTATTCTGTTCTGAGTTGGTTCATCGTGTCAGCTTGCATCAACGCCTGGCCAATTTAATCGACTCTTCAGGCAACAGAGTCGAGCAGAGTCAACAGAGTATCAATTTCTTTGTTTTCTCTGCTCCCTCCTGTTCCAACGGACTTGGCAAACCCTTAAAGCCCTGGGATCTAGTCACTCCTGCTTCTCCTGTTCATCCTGTCAACTCGAGTCACTGCTCTCGTCCGGCGGACGCGGCGGCCGAGGGGCGTCGCGGGTGACTCCGAAGGAACTCTGATGCATCGTTTGATGGTACTGCGCGTGCCGCGACTTGGCGAAGTCGTGGTCTCCGGTCGCTTCGAGCAGCTCTCCGACGGCGGCCACGTGCTGGCCGAAATCGGCCGCCTGCGACCGCGGCGGTCGTTTTGCCCGGCCGAAGATCGGCCATCGCGCGAAGCAGAAGATAATGCCCGCGGCGGCCAAATGCAGCAACACGATATTCTGGGGCCAGACGGTAAATTGCTCCAGCCCGGTGGGGATTTTGGTGGACGGATCGCGGTCGAGCACTTGCGGCCCGCCGGCGCCGCTTTCCAGGAACACCACCGTGCCGCTGGGACCGCCGACCTCGTCGACCAGCTTGCCCGCCAGTTTGCGATGTTCGTGATTAACCAGCGGCAGATTGAGCAGGAACGACCCATTCACGATGAAGATCGCGTCGCTGTTCTCGGCCCAGTGCGGTTCCGAATAGCGGCTCACCACCGCGTCCCCCTCGCTGGAAAGCAACACTTCGTCGAGAAACACCGGGTTCGGCGCGAGCCGATCACGGATCACGATATCGACCTGGCTGGCGTCGATCCCCTGGGACCACGCGCCTTGCATGCTCACCACTTGCCGGCCGGTCAGTGCGCCGTCCAGCTCGAACCAGTCGCACGTGTCGCGGGTGCGGCCGCCGTGCATCGAACTGTCGCGGGCCTTGGCGGCGTTGAGCCGACGACGCATCTCCGCTTGCTGTTCGGCGGGTGCGCCGGGGATGACCTTTTCCCAATAGGTCACTGCCGCATCGTAATCGCGGCCGATGTAGATCAACTTGCGGTTCGGCTCGTTCCACAACCAATCGTCGAACCACTCGATCACCTCGTCGCTGGGCGGATGGCGGTCGTTGGGGGCCCAGACAATGGTGTCGGCCGACTCCTGCACGGTCGGCGTGAGGTACCGGCGACCGATCACGGTGTGCCCCTGTTGCGTGAACAACTCGGCCAGCACGGCCGTCCCGTTGACACTGTTGCCCCCGATCACGCCGGAGCTTTTGCCATAGACGGCGTCCAAGTCTTCGTCGCGTCCGCAACCGGCCAAAAGCAGCAGCAACATTAACGGCAGCGCGAGTCCCAGAGTAAGCGGACCAGCAACCCTTCTCCCTCGGGGAGAAGGCGGCCGAAGACCGGACGAGGTCGCGGCGCCGCTCAGCGCGGCAACGACCACCATCAGCCGCATCGCGCTAGCGGCCGATTGGAGGCGGGGACGATTGCTGCGGATGGAGAATACAACGCGGCGCGAACCGGGGGCTAGCGCCCTGCGGCTGATATGCCTCTTGCTGGATGCGCCGTCGCGCGGCGGCGACGCCTGCTGCGCAGCGACCTTTTCCCAGCGGGAAACGTTCAGGCGGCGCGTTTTGTGGTTTCTATCCATTATTTCATTGTCCCAGGGCGTAAACTGAGGGAACAGGAGACAACTGAGAATCCACTCCTTCGTTCTCTCTGTTCCCTTCTGTTCAAAACTTTGGTCACATTCGCTGCCCCCCTTAAAGCCCTGTCTTATTGTCCCGCCGCGGCCGGAAGTTTGGTCCAGCGGTGAAAATCGTCCAGCCGGTTCCAGGCGAACTCGAATTGCTCGCGCGACAGTGCCCGCTTGCCGAAAAACGCATCCTCGAACAGGATCATCGAGATTTCCAGCAGGTGTCGCAACTCCGTCTGCCCGCCAAGTTCGCGCAAATACTGGCGATTGGTCTTGCCGCGGGCCAGGCGGATGTAGTGTTTCAGGTCGAGCTGCACCAGATAATAGCTGTACAAGTAGACGATCGCCTCGCTGTATTGCGCCTGTTCGTAAAAATAGCGGGCTTCGTCGAGCAGATTGCCGCGGGGCCGCCGGATGTCGACCGGCAGCGCCTCGACGCGATCGATTTCCGCCTGCGGATCGAAATCGGTCACGTCGTCGGTCATGCTAATCCGGCGACGGTCCCGCCAGTAGTAGGCCCGCACCATCCAGTAGATGATGCCGGCCAGCACCAAAACCAGCAACGAGATGGCGGTCCATTTGATCAGCGTGCCGAAGCTGTAGAACAGGCTGCCCAGCCAATCCCAGTTGCCGGAACTTGGCGGCGGCGGCGGGGGAGGCGTCCGGACGGCGACCCGCCGCAGGTCGTCCTGGGCGGAGTCGTACCAGTTGGCGCCCCACATCCCTCGCAGCGCCTCGCGTCCGCTTTCGACGGCCTCCTCGCCCGTTTGAGCGACGACGGTCGTGGCGGGCAACAGCCACAGAGCCAGCAGCAAGAGCCACAGCAAGGTTCTCATGACAGTGCTCCCGCCATGCGAACGGCCTCGGCCCGCATCCGCAGTTCCACTTCCCAACCTTCGCGGCGAATCCGCAGATCGAGATAGCACAGAAATCGCGCCACGGTGGCAAAAAAGGCGGTCGACCAGACGGCCAGGTTCAAGAAGATCGCATAATGAAGCGGTCCCAGGTCGGGCAGGCTGGTCAGCCACACCTTGACGATGAACAGCGCGATCATCATTCCCATCACTTGCAGTGCGGCGATCATGGCAATGCCGATCCAGCGGACGAAGATGTCGCCGACGTTGGAGCCGTGCAGCAGCTTGCTGCGCCGCCAAGTGGAAATACCGTCGCGCTTGGCCCGCAACGGGTTCCGTTCCAGCAGGATAATCTCGCTAAGGTAGGCCCAGGAGGCATACGGCAGAAAGCTGGTAATGACCGGCATCAGCAGGATGGTACGAATCACACCTTGATACAACAACAACTGCGGCAGGCTCTTCCAGAAATCGCGGTGCAACGCCCGCCAATCGGGCTTGGCCAGGAACAGCGTTTGTCCCAGGTAGAGCGTGGTCAGGGCGCCGGCGATCGGCATTTCCAACAACACCAGCGCCAGCGTCCAGAAGGTGTACAGCAGGTACCAATCTTCGGCTTCGTAATAGCTGGGAAAATCCAACAGCCAGGCGTTCAACAGCGCAAACGGCAACACCCCCAGGCAGAAGGCGGCCAGCAAATGCATAGCGTGCGCGCGGATCAAATGCAGCGCCAAGTCGAGGATCTCCAGCAATCCCCGCTCGCGAATCACCATGTTGGTCTTGTCGAGTTGCACTGCTAAATACGCTTTCGTTTTGAAGAAAACAAACAATCAAACGATGAACCACGGAGGCACGGAGGACGCCGAGAGGGAGCACATACTTGATTCGTCGATGGTGGAATCGGAGATTGTCCGGTGGTGGGGATTCGCGCTGACAAACGCTCTTCCATTACCGGTTCTACTCCGTGGTCTCAGTGCCTCCGTGGTTCATTCATTTGTGGCTGCTTCACTCGGATATATTATTTCGGGGACAGAGACTCGCTGCTGGAGGCCGGCTCGAAGGGGCTGCGGTAGCCTTCGCCGGCGGCTAGTTCTTGCCGCGGCCAGCCGAGCATGACGATGTAGAACACCAGCATCGCGGTGGAAATCGCGGCCACCAACACCTTGATTCCGTACGGCAGCGCCGAGGGAGAAATGAACCCTTCGATGCCGGCCGCCAGAAAGAACAAGATGATCGCGGCCCCCATCGTCGGCATCGCCTGCTTGCCGGCCTGATAGAGCGACTCGCCACGGGACAATCCGTTAGTTTCGATCAGCGAAAAACCGAGCCGCATGCCGGCCGCCGCAGAGAAGACGATGGCCGTCAACTCGAACGGACCGTGCGCGGTGACGAACTGGAAAAAGTGTTCGCCCGTCGGATTCCCTTCGCGATACAGCCGCAGCATCACCCCGAAAGCCGCCCCCAGGAAGGCCGCGTTGAACACAACCGCGAATAATCCTCCCACGCCGAACACCATGCCGGCGGCGAAACATTTCAGGCCGATGCCCGTGTTATGAAAGATGTAGTACCCCGCCATGTACAGATCGACCTCGATGCCGCGCCCTCCCAGCGGTTCGGCGAAGCTGTCTTCCATCTGCAGGATGACGTCTTCGGTCAGCACCCGCTCGGCATAACCGGGCACCGGGGGGGCATGGCCTGGCAGGGAAAACTCGGCGGCCAGGATCATCGAGAAAATGAACATGCCCCAGAACAGGGTCGCCGCCAGCCAGAGTGTCTTGTCGGCCAGCAGTCGCGGCGGCACGCTGTAGAGCAGTTCCTGCTTCCACCACTGAAAATTGAAGCGGCGGCTGCGGTAGAGCTGGCTGTGCGCCCGGGCGACCAGCTTGTGCAGATAGGCCACCGTGTTGGGCGGCAGTTGATAGCTTTCGGCCAATGCCAGATCGGCGCAGACGGAACGATACAGTCCGGCGAACCGCACGATCATCCGCGGATCGCGCCGCCGCCGCGACGATTCCATTTGGGCGCAGAGTTCGTCCAACTGTCGCCAGTTGTCGCGCCGCGACTCGACCAGTTTGGCGACTTTCATCGATCGGCTCCCAAGGCAACAGCAAGCTTCCGCCTGACGCAACAGCAACGGACGGAGACCACGCAGCAAGGCCGCCGATCATTCCATCTCGGCATGTTGGCATCTAAACAGACTATGCGACGTAAGTTACTCATTTCAATCTCATGCTTGTCGATTATCCACGGCTGGCGAGCCATTGTTGTAAATCGGCGTCTTTGTCTTGGCTCACGATCTCCGCCACTTCGTAGACCGGTTCGCCGCCGGCGGGGCTGAGAGCGGCCATGGCTTGCGCCGGCTGCGGGGCAGGCGTCCGTCGCTGGGCGAAGGGCGAATGCAGCACGTCGGCGCTCTCCAGGGCCGATTGCTCCGCGATGAACGCCCGGTAGTATAAGGCGCAGAGGATCAAATCGTGGCTGGTGCCGGCCGGCAGGTTGAACTTCCGCCGCAACGGCTCGCCCAGATGCTTGGCGATATCGGCCCGGCGGCCCGGCGGAAAGTACCGCCGCCGCTCGACATAGCTGGAAAGCGCCTTGCCAAGCGACTTGGTCACGTCGAACCCAATCGGCAGCGCGGCCGCCAGGCGGATCACTTCCGGCTCGTCCACTCGGGCGACGCCGTACACGGCCGCCCGCTCTTCGACGATCACCAGCGTGCCGGAGACCACGTCGCCGACGCGCTGGTAGCGGGGACTGAGCATGGCGGAGAACAGGCCCACCTGATACGTCATCACGAGAATGTAATGCCCATCGGTCAGGCCGAACAGCAAGGTGATCGGGGCTAAGGGAAAGGCGTCGACGAACCGCAGCAGATTCCGCAACACGGCTTGCAGTCCGGTGATGGGCGCGCCGTCGACCGAGACGACGCGAATGCCCATCAGGCGTTTGCCGGGCGTTTGCCCGTTCCAGTACGCCTCGAACAATCCGCCGTAGAAGAAACTAAAGACAAACACCAGGACCAGAGCCATCATGATCAGCAGACCGGTGGCCCACCCAAGCGAGGAAAGCCAGCCGGCAACCCCCGCGATGAGCGCCGCGACAGTCAACACGAAGATCACGACCGCCCGAATGAGGAAATCGAACAGGTAGGCGGGCAAGCGGCGAAACGGTCCGGCGATGCGGTACTCGAAGCCAATGTTCTCCGGCGTGACGACCTGATAGGTCGTATCGAGTTGTGCCAGCCGGTCGGCCATGTGGATCGATCCTTGCCTCGAACAGTCGCCGCGGCGACGCGAATAATCCCCCCAGGGAGTAGTTCGCCGCGAACTGTCAATTATTCGCGACCAGCGGGACGACCGCAACTAGCTGCGACGTTCTCGGCTATGCCCGGCTCAGCAGATGCTCGGTCGTGTACCGCAGAAAATCGCGTACCGAGACGATGCCCACCAGGCGGCCGTCTTGCGTGATGGGGAGGTGCCGGTAGCCGCCGCCGGCCATTTTTTGCAGTGCGAAGGCGATCTTGTCGGTCGCTTCCAGCGTGGTCGGCGTGCTGGTCATGAACTCCGAGATCGGGCGGTCTCCCAGTTCGGCCGCGTCGGGGCCGATCCGCATCAGCGCGTCGCGCTCGCTAAAAATGCCCACCGGGCGGTCGTTCTCCACCACCACCACGCAACCGACGTACTTGTCGACCAACAGTTGCAGTACCTCTCGCACGCTGGCCTGCGGCGCCACCGAGATCACCTCGCGGGGCCGCAGTTCCAGGATCGCGTCTCGCAGAATTCGCTCCTCTTCGGGCTGAATCGGCGGACGGCTGGTCACGCCGGTCAGCGAAGATTGGCACGCCTCGCAGGCGTCGACGCCCGGCACGTTCTCTTGGCCGCATTCGGGGCAGATGGTCATAGCACGCTCCACGTTTCGCCGCCGTGGAACAGCTTGTCGAGATCCCCTTCTCCCTGCTGCTTGCGGGCGTCGGTGATCTGTTGATTCAACTGCTCGTCGTAGCACGGCGCGTCGACCGCGCGGAAGATGCCGATCGGCTCCGGGAACTCCGGATGCCGCATGCGGCTGAGCAGGTACGCCAGCGACGGCTCGCGGGCCTTCTCGTCGTGGAACAGCAGATCGTCCTCGCTGATCCCCTTGCCCAGTTCGACCACCTCTGGATTCATGCCGTTGAGCCGAATTCCCTTGTCGCGATTCTTGCCGAAGATCAACGGTTTGTTGTGTTCCAACTCGAGCGTGGTCTCGGCCTTCGTCTCGCGATCGGTGGCGTAGCTGAACGCGCCGTCGTTAAACACATTGCAGTTCTGGTACACCTCGACAAACGAGGTGCCGTGATGCGCCGCGGCGCGGGTCAACGTGGCGCCGAGATGCTTGATATTCACGTCGATCGAACGAGCCACGAAGGTGGCTTCGCAACCGATGGCGATCGACAACGGCCGCAGCGGATTATCGATCGCGCCGTAGGGCGTGCTCTTGGTCACCTTGCCCAGCGGCGAGGTGGGAGAGTACTGCCCCTTGGTCAAGCCGTAGATCTGGTTGTTGAACAGCACGATGTTAATGTCCAGATTCCGCCGGATGGCGTGCATCAGGTGGTTGCCACCGATCGACAAAGCGTCGCCGTCGCCGGTGATCACCCACACGGTCAAGTCGGGACGGGCCGACTTCAGCCCCGTCGCCACCGCCGGCGCGCGGCCGTGGATGGAGTGCATGCCGTAGGTGTTCATGTAGTAGGGAAAGCGGCTGGAGCAGCCGATGCCCGAAACAAACACCAGTTTTTCCCGCGGCACACCCAAGCTGGGCAGCACCTTTTTCATCTGGGCGAGGATCGAATAGTCGCCGCAGCCGGGACACCAACGGACGTCCTGATCGCTGGCGAAGTCTTGCGGAGAAAGGATGGGGAGACTGTCGGTACTCATGAGAGCACTTCTTCCATTTTGTCGGTGAGTTCGGTGATGGTAAACGGTTTGCCCTTGATCTTGTTCAGGCCGATCGCATCGACCAGATACTCGGCGCGGAGCATCATGCGAAGCTGTCCCATGTTCAGTTCGGGAACCAGCACCTGCTCGAAACGGCTGAGAATCTCGCCCAGGTTGCGAGGGAACGGATTCAAATACCGCAGGTGGACGTGCGACACCGACCGGCCGGCCGCCTGCATTCGCTGAACGGCCGTGGTGCAAGCGCCGTAGGGACCGCCCCAGCTTACCACCAGCAGCTTGCCGCTTGGCTCGCCGTCGACCGTTTGCAGGGGAATATCGGCGGCGATGTTCGCTACCTT
>JBGTJT010000256.1:0-5599 GCA_041744995.1 Pirellulales bacterium
TTGCCGCCCGCGTCGAGGGCCTCCGCGAAGAACGTGCGGCTTCCGGCGGTCAGGTCGCCCGCCGAGAAGGTCCAGACGCTGCCGCCGTCGGTGCCCGGGTCGAGCAGCGTGTCCGCGTCGGGGCCGCTGGTCACCAGCACCCCGGGATTGTTGGGGTTGTCGTCGAGGTACAGGCGGACTTCATCGACCAGCGACGCGGCGCCCACGGTCGCCGTAAAATTGGTTTCCATGCCGGCGATCGCCGCCGCCGGCGCGGCCAGTTCCGTCACACCCGGCGAGCCGTCGAACGTGCCGAGCAGTTCGAGAGTCGGCCGCAGGTCGGGGTCGGTGTTCTCATCGGTGCCGTAGTACGCGTACGCGTCGGCGTAAGAGCCGGCCGAGATCTCGATCGACAGCGACGTCTCGCCCGCCGCCAGGGCGTCTTGAATCTGCTGCGTGACGTCGATCGTGACGGTGTTGCCCGCGCCAGGCGTCCAGGTTTCCAGCAGAGCGCCGGCGGACGGTTTGTTGTTCCAGGTCAACTCCATCTCGTCCCAAGGCTCGACCGCATTCAACACGGCGTGCGTTTCGTCCATGATCGACGCCACGTCTTCCACGCTGTTGAAGATCACCATGTCGTCGAGCAGCCCTTCAAACCCGCTGCCATAGACGTTGTAGCCCCCCAGGCGAAGCGTGCCCCAGGCCGAGAGCGTCGAGCCGACGTTGATCGCGCTGCCTTGCTGCACGCCGTCCAGATATTGCCGCAGCGACGTGCCGTCGTAGGTGACGGCCACGTGATGCCAGGCGCCGTTGGGGAGCGACGCCGGCAGGGCTTTCTGAAACGCCGGGGCGTTGGGGCTGCTGTTGCCGGCCCAGAAGTAGTTGACGTCGCTGCCATTGTCGGACTGGAACAGCCAGTTGCGATTGTTGGCACCGCCGTCGCCGGCCACGAAGAAGTGGCCGTAATTGGAGTTGTTTTGTTCCAGCGCCCAGGCCGCGATCGTGAACTCCTCGATGTGCAGGCTGGCGGCGTCGTTGATCAGCACGATGCTCTGATCGAAATCCAACGCGTGATCGCCCGGATCGCCCGTGTTGCCGCCATCGATCACCCACACCGGCAGACCGCCGCCGATGTCTCCGAACGTGCCGTGATTCTCATAGGGCGAGGCGTCGTAGGCCGTCGTCCCGCTCCCTTCGTCAAACCGCCAGTAACCGACCAGGTTGTCCTGATTGACGACGTCCACCAGCCGGGCCTCGTGCGTAACTTGCGTGCCGCCGGTGCTGATGACGTGCAACTTGATAAGCGCTTCGGTCACGTCCCCCGAGACGTCGGTCAGGTCGAAACGGTAGAACAGGCGGCCGTCGTCGTCGGTGTCGTAATCGCGGACGAAGCCGGTCTGGTCGGCGCCGTAATTGGTGTCGGCGTAGATCCCGTCGCGGACCATCGCGTCGTCGATGGAATCGAGGACCAGCAGCGTGTCCGCCGACATGACACTGACGGTGAAGCTCGTTTCCACCGGTTGATTCAAACCGTCGCTCGCCCGGACTGTGAGGCCGCCCGCGCCGATGGTGCCGTTGTAGTTGAGCGTCAGCGCGTTGGAGACGACGTCGACCGAGCTGAACAGCCCCGGATTGTCGTTCGATTCCACGGTATAGGTCAGCGTCGGATCGTCGATGTCCGCAAACGCGGTGCTCAGGTCGATGACCGTTTGAGCCTGGGTCTGCAGCGCGATCACGTCGGCGATGCCGATCGGCTCCGGCGCGTAGTTGCCCTGATTGACAGTCACCACGATCGTGGCGTCCGCGGACAATCCGCCCGGATCGGTCGCCCGGACCACGATATTGGCCTGGCCGTGCTTGCCGGAGGCGTGGGTCAGCACCAGCGCGCCGGCGGCGATCGCCACCGAGGCGAACAGGACCCCGTTGTCGTTGGAGATGACCTCGAACGACAGTTCCTCGTCCAGGTTGTCGATGTCGCTAAACACCTGGGACAAGTCGATGCTGGTCGGCGGATCGTTTTCATCGGCGGTCACCGGGAACGGGCTGATCGCCTCGGGCGGATCGTTGACCGGCAGCACCGTCAGTGTGAACAGACTTTCGACGTACAGCCCCAGCGGATCGGTCACCCGGATCGTGAGGTCGGCCGTGCCCCAGGCGTCGGCGGCCGTGGCCAACGTCAACTCGGTGCCGGTGATATCGGCCGAGGCAACCAACTGCGGGTTCGTGTTGCCCACGACCGCGAAGCTCAACTCGCTGTCGAGATGCTCCTGATCCTCGAACGCCGCGGCCAGGTCGATCACCAGCGGGGCCGCGTCCTCGTCGACCGTGAGATTCGCAATCCCGCCGGTGGGCGCCGTATTGGTGTCGACGACGCCGTTGATCGTATCGATCCCCTTGCCGCCGTCGATCGTGTCGTTGCCCGCGCCGCCGTCGATTACGTCGTCGCCGTCCCCGCCATAGATGGTATCGGCGCCGGCATTTCCTTCGATGTAGTCGTTGCCCGCCCCGCCGTAGATCGTATCGTTGCCGTAACCGCCGATGATGATATCGTCGCCGTCGCCGCCGTCGAGATAATCGTCGTGCTGGTTGCCCTCGATGTAGTCGTTGCCCGCGCCGCCGTAGATCGTGTCCGATCCATAGCCGCCCAGCAAGATATCGTCGCCGTCGCCCCCGTAGAGGATGTCGTCGCCCTGGTTCCCTTCCAGATAATCGTCCCCCGCGCCGCCATAGAGAACGTCATCCCCGTAGCCGCCGTACAGAAAATCGTTCCCGGCGCCGCCGATGAGAATGTCGTTGCCCTCGTTGCCGTACAGCACGTCGTGGCCGTCGCCCCCGTCCAGATAATCGTCCCCCGCGTCGCCGATGAGCAGGTCGTCTCCCGCCTCGCCCAGCAGCGTATCGTTGCCCCCTCGCCCCTTGAGTTCGTCGTCCCCGGCGCCGCCGGCCAGGTAGTCGTCGCCCGCTCCCCCGGTCAGTTTATCGTTCCCGGCGCCGCCGAAGGCCCAGATATTCGGCTGCACGCCGCTACCGGCTGAGACGACGTCGTCGCCGTCGTGCGTGCGGATGTGAACGTCCCCCACGAGACTGAGCGAGTACAAGTGGCTGACGCCGTTGAAGTCGACGTTGAGCAGCATCCCCTGCGAGATCTGGATGTTGTCGGCGGCATTGGTGCCATGGATGTGGACCGTCCCGTCAGCCACCTTGAAGACGCCGCTGAACACCCCGGTATTGTTCGTTTCATCCGTTTCGCTGATCTCCCCGCCGGCGTCGATCCGCGCCAGCAGGCGATAATCCTCTTGCACGTCGTTGAAGTCGAGCGCCACGGTCAGCGTGTGGCTGCCGACCGCCAGTTTCGCCGCGTCGGTGACGCGAATCGATTCCAGGACCGCATCGTCGGTCGCGCCGTCGGCGGAGCGCGTGATGTTCAGATCGAACTCAGGGACCGCCTCGCCGATCACCTCATAGTCGACCAGCAGATTCCCGCCGTGGCCGTACACGGCGCTGACCAGCAGGTCGCTGGCCAGCATCTCGCGGCGTTCGAGCGTCTCGAACCGTGTTTCGCGCTGCATCCGCTGCCGCTGGCGGCGGCGGCGTTCGGTCTCGGAAGGGGTGGCCCAGCGGAGGCCGAGAGAGGCTAACGTCTTGCTCCAAGCGCGCACGGGCAACCGCATTACAAGGTCTCCAGCGTAGAAAGTGCGTTAAAACCGCCAATTCAGCACACCACCCGATATCGGAAAAGCTACTCCTAGAGTGGGTGGGTTTGAGTTGCTCCCCGGTTGTAACGGCAGGCGGTATAACCGTCAAGCATTTACTTAGGAAATTTCCATAAGTGAGGTGCGCTTGGTCGAAAACGGTACCGCTGCGCGCTCGGAAAACCAACCGCTTCCGCTGGTTATGGAGATTCAGGGGCGGCTGGAAATTTATTTGGGGGCGGCTCGGCGCAGGTCATTAAAAAGGGCTACGGCGCGGCGACCGGTCGCACCATTCCAGCAGGGGCGGTCCGGCAGGGCGCCATGGCACTCGCGTCGAACAATTCAGGTGAATCAGTCGAGCGACCGCAAACATCAGCCGCTTTGGCCGTTGCCCCGATTAGGCTGCACCCGGAGGCGGACGTCCGTTTCCAGCACGCCGAACGCCTGCTCGTGCCGCTGAATCGACATCTGCAAGGCGGCCAGCAGCCGCTTGGCCGTATAGAAATTCACCACCAGCCGCTGATTGAGCTTAATCGGCGCGGTGGGAGTGCCGAACGGCTGGTTGTTCAGCCCGAAGTCGATGATCAACTCCTCCGGCGTGCCGGTCACACGGCAGAAGTTAGCGTAGGAGGCGCTCGCCTGGCTGTCGTCGACCTCGACCGCCTGGCGCTGGGGCTGGTCCGGTTTTTGGCTGGCCTCGGCCGGTTGGGAAGGCTCGCTGTTTGTCGCTGGTGAGGACTCGCTCATTGAAAAACTCCTTGGGAACGGGTGAAGAGAATAGCCGCTGGGGTTGTACTCCATCAATAGCGGGGCCGTCAACCAGCCGCGAGATTCGGTCGCACCGCAGGTGGGAAGTGGCTGGACGAACTCGAACTGCTTGAAGAGAGGCCGCTCGATGAAGGATTGCTGCTACTTGAAGACGACATAGTTTCAAGCTCTCTCGTAAAGGCATCGGACCAAACAGCTTGCGAACGCCGCGCAGGAATCGTATCAGCCTGCTTTTGCGTCGCCTTTAGCTTGGATTACGAGCGTTCTAGCTTATCCGCAAACTCTCTCAGCAATCCCACTAGTTCATCCATGCGATCATCCGGCCATTTCTTTTTTAGTTCCCCAAGCTTTGCAAACGCTTCCTTCCGTATTCCCTGTTTACCGCCGTTTGACGATGGATTCACCTCTCCGTTCGCTTCCGCGATGATTTTCCTTGCCACAGCACGGCTGATTCGCTCCCCTTTCTCAGCCCGTTCGACGGCTTCGTCTCGAACTGACTCAGGAACGGAAGGTGCGGCCAGCAGATAGGCAGCGGACAGGTCGATCTCCAAATCGGCAACGGTTGCCGATTTGAATCGGTTCGCCACGCTGATGAAATTGCGGGCGGAACGCTCTTGCCAGCCGAATTCCGCCTCCATCCAGAGCAGAAACTGTCCGTGCGGAAGGGTTTGCTTGACCAGGATCAATTCTTGGCCGATCGCGATGACATCTCCAAGACTTCGATTGACGAGAAAGCGAATCCGCTTCGCCGAAACTCGAAGCACTCTAGTGGTTTGCGCATCAAGCCCCGCATAGTCGAAACACCCGGTGTTTCCACGTCGCTCCAGGTCTCCGGATTTGGGATTCCTCTGGCCCATGGCGACGGTACGTTCTTCTAGGAAAAAGTTCCGAGCCGCGTTTTTTGGGTTTCTCCACTCTATTTATGTGATCGAAATCAGGCACGAAAAGCGGACATCTGCCCGTTGAAAGCCGGAAATAGAGGGACGGCAAGAAAGGACCACGGCCGACGATTCCTAGAAATCCTTTGCCGAATCCCGCAAAGGGTGGCGAAACAAGACGTTGTTGACGTTCCGCATCCTGGCGATTCTCGAACTGCAACGGGGCAACTGCGCGGCGGCGAAACGGATCGTCGACAGCCGGTTGCAACTTATCAAGTACAA
>JBGTJT010000257.1:0-8577 GCA_041744995.1 Pirellulales bacterium
CACGGCATCGGCGGCGCGGAGTGCGTGGAGCATGTTGGCCTTTTCAAAATGCCCATGCTCCAAATCGAGGACGGCCCAATCGTAGCCGCACATGCCAGCCATTTCGATTGAGGCGACGCCATCGAGGCCGATCCAGAGTCCGGCCAACACTTCGCCCTCCGCAAGTCGTGCCGACAGCAGCCGTTGAGTCGCGTTCATAGCCCCTCCTCTTGCAAGAACCGCACCGCTTCCCGAATGCGCTCAAGCGTAAAGGTCCGCAAGCAGACGGTGTTTTCCCGGCTGAGAATAAAAGCACCGTTGGCGGTGTCGAAGTAGTTCATGCGATGCCTCAGTGCTGCCTTCCACACCATGTTCCGTAGCGTATGCAGCCACACGCGCGGTAGAAACTCGTCAGCTAGCGTGCGGTCGCGCGTGTAGCCGCGCAGCAGCGCTTGCACGGTCGTTTGATCGTAAAAGCAGTTGAAGACGCCGACATCGTCTGCCGGATCGCCGAGCACGGCGTCTTCCCAATCGATAATCGCCCGCACGCATTGCGGCTCACCCAGAACATTCCAGAACGCCACGTCGCGATGCACCACGCAGCCCTGGGCCAGTTGCGTCAGCGGCAGATGGCGGTGGATCAAATCGCAAATGGCGTCGACCTCCTTCAGAGGCATTAAGCCGCTCGCTGCCAGTTCGTCGAGATGGTCTTCCAAACGCCGCGTGAAGTAATCGGTGTAGGATGCATCGAGACCGCGCATTACCTCGGTTTCGGCCAATGCCTGCGTATCGACGTAGCCATAGCCCGGCGCGGTGACATCGTGAACCGTCGCCAGGCTCGCGCCGAGTTGCTCGGCGATAGCGACGCGGTCCAACTCGTTTCGCTGATCGTAAAGATGGAGTGACGAATACGGCACCCACTCGCAAATCTGATAGATCAACGGCCAGCGGCTGCGCGATACATCGGTCGCCAGCACGGCCGGGACGGGCACACCGCGTGCGCGAAGCAACTCCATCAGGTGCGACTCGGCGAGCATGTAGTCGTCGGGCACGCCCGAGACGTCGCTGCGGAGAAAATACGTCGCCCCGTCGCAGTGGAGCAAATAGGTCAGGTGTCGATTGTGCGAGGGGCCAGGCTCCACGGTCAGCAAGGAGTCGCCAAACACGTCGCGCGCAATTTCAGTCGCGCAGGCCGTCCAGTCGTCGGTCGAGCCATCGTTCTGTTCATCGAACGGAACGGTGGAGAGTGCTGTCGGCTCATCGCACTTCCAATAATAGGCGGTACGTCGGGTCACCTGAGTTCCTTCGAGCGCGTCATGGGGGCGGCAGTTCCGTCCACCGAAGCAGTAGAAATTTCCTCGTGCGGTTGTTCCGTGATGCATTCCGCAGTGCCTCGCTTCCAATACATGGCGAGTAGCGAGCCGGAAACATTCTGCCAGGCCCCAAAAATCGCGGGTGCGAGCGCCGCCTTGGAGCTTTGCAATACATCGATTGCCAACCCGGTCGCCATACCGCCGTTTTGCAAGCCGACCTCAATCGAAACAGTGCGTCGCTCGCGCTGGGACAATCCGCACGCCCAGGCGGCCCAATAGCCGGCGACATAGCCGATCCCATTGTGGAGCGCGGATGCGGCAACGAGCAACAGCCCGATTTGCTTGAGGGTATCGTGCGAAAGCGCCGTAATGAGCGCTATGCTGAGGCAAATGGCGGTCATGGAGACGGCCGGCAGCATTCGCTCCAACCAATTGTCGGGACCGCCCACCGTCAATGCAATCCATTGCCCAGCCGCAACCACGGCAATCAGCGCGGCGCTGAACGCCACACTCGGACGCAACGTCTCCAGGGGTTGAATCTCAATGGCACTCGACCAGAGTGTCGCCGCCAGTGCGGCGCAGCCGATAGAAATCGCCACCAGCATGATCGGCGACCGTTGCCACGTTGAGCGGCCATGCCGCAGGTAATGCGCAAACAGCCCGGCGAATACCGGCACGAGAATCAGACTGACGATCGACGCCATCATGCCCAGGAATGGGACCGGCACAAGTTTTCCGGCGAGCAGTTTCATCGCCAAAGGCGTCAGCAGCGGCGATGCCAGAGTCGAGCAGCAGGTCATCGTCACAGATAGCGCCACGTCGCCGCGTGCTAAGTATGCAATGACGTTCGACGCCATTCCGCCGCTGCATGCTCCCAGGAGAATCATGCCGGCGGCCACCTCCGGATCAAACTGCAAGACATTGACAATCAGCCAAGCTGTCAGCGGCATTAGCATGAACTGTAAAGCGACGCCGATCAATATTGGCTTTGGCCGTACCGCCACGCGGGCGAAGTCAGTTAGCGTGAGCGTCGCGCCCATGCCAAACATGATTAACTGCACGATTGGTACAATCGTCTGCTTTAACTCGAACTCGCCCCAGGCGATGAAGTAGGTCGGCGCGGCCATCGGCACAAGGAACGCCGCGAGCACCCAAGCAGTGAACGCCCACGGACGGAGCGGTCGCGCGACCGCGCAGAACACGGCCAGCGCCGTCACAAGTCCGGCGGCAATTGTCAGTTGGGTGAATTCAACGGGCATAGTGCGTTGACTTTCTTGCCGCCCAGGCAACCTGTGCCTGCACGAAATCCATCACTTCGTGGCGCGCGGCGTGTCTTGGACGCCCTGATGAGCGGGGCTGCCAGCAGCTAGGTAACCTCCGCTCGCGCCCTCGCGATCGTTGGTCACCCAGAAGGAATACAGCTTGCCATTCTGCAATTGAAACCGAAGCCGTACGGGCTCATCGCCCCGCGACGCCAGGTCGTCGGCGCCCTGCCAGGTGACACGATGCCGCGTGCTGTCGACCTTGATCACTTGGCAGTCGGCAAGGCGAAACGGCTTAAGCAGCTCACCCTCGCGATTGAGCACCTCGATCCGCAACTCGCCGTCGGGGCAATCGACGTTCACAAACAAATGATTGCCTTGGAAAGACAAGGGGCGCGTCACCAACTCGCCCGGTGCCGCGCCGGCATCGAGCGAGGCGAAACCATCGCGGCGCAACGTGGCCAGCCCGATGCTCGCGCCGGTATACATGCCGCGCGTGCCGTTGGGGGCTTCGCCCGAGTAACCGCAGTAAGGGAACACAAGTTGATCGTCGAGGACGACCATTACGCCGGTCGTGGTATGCAAGTAGCCGCGATCCCAATCGCCTTCGCGCCCAGTGGCGGCAAGGAACGGCTCGCGGTCGGGCCGATCCCAATGAAAACCGTCGCGGCTGAACCCCACATGCAGATCGGTTCGCTTGGGAAACTTCCCACGCGCGCAAATTACATTGCTGGGTCCGCGATGGATCGCGAACATACCGAGCATTAGGCTTTCGTACGGCGCGGCGCTCAGACTATATAGCTGCGGCTTGTCGCCCACCGCGGGGTCGGGCGGATCGAGCCGATCGGCGTTAGTCCAGTAGACCGATTTGCTCCAGTCCGCGCCGGCCAGAAACTCGTCGCTCTCGGCGTACCAGCGACTTCGCCCCCGCGGGCCGTCCTGCTTGATGCTAAAGATCCACTTTTGACGAAACGGATTGTAAAAGAACGAGCAATAATCGCCCGCCTTGCCAGCCGATTTGCCGGCGCTCCAGGTGCGTCCGTCGGGCGAGGTGTAAAGCGTGTGTCCGCGTCCTTTTCCGTGATCGGTTAAGAATTTGAGCCGCTCCGCCGGGTCCTGGGCATGGATATCGAGCCAGATGCTGTTATCGCCGCCGGCTATCTTCCAGCCCTTGGCGAGCAGCAGATTACCTCCGGCCAAGCCCAATTCGGGCCGGCGCCAATGCAGCATGTCCTTGCTCGTCGCCAACGCCAACCCGCCGCGCCAGCCCGCCGTGTAGTACATTTTGAACAATGCGTCGGCAGGGTCGAAGAACAGGCCGCCGTGGCCTAGATAGGTGACCGCCTGCTGATTGCCCTCGATGCCGGGAGGGGTCAATTCGTGCGGAGTTTCCGGCTTGAAGACCGGATTTTGCGGATGCCGTTGCGGCCTATGGAACGTCCGCGTCAGATCGGTGCGTTCGATGAGAAAATCGTCAACGAGCAATTGTCGGCCCACATCGATCGGCGTTACATCGGGGCGTTGATTCAAATAAGGCACCGGCAGCGGCGCATCGGACTTTGGGTCGCCGTCGCGCGGTGGCCATTCGGTCGGCAAGCGAATTCCGTTGTAGAGCAACTCGCCGTTCGGTTCGGCAGGGTGCGCCGCGCCGGCATAGCCCAGCCAGCAGACGCCCAGCCAGCAGACGAGGAACAACACGACAGTCGAACATGGGGGAGAGCCAAGGTGCATGGTCATCTTTGATTTAGCCGCGTCGTAGAGGGCGATTGGAACTAGGTGACTGTTGCGTATCAAATACATACAGCGCTTCGCGCATACTGAAGCGAATATGCCGCTGCAAGAGACGCTTGGCCGTCCGGCGGTCGCGCCGCCGAATCGCCGCTGCGACGCGGGCATGGTAAAGCCAGGTCCAAGCAACGTGGTGCAAGTCGCGGCGATGACTCGTCAGGCCGAAAGCGCGATGCCGTAGATGCACGTCATTGATGATCTTGTAGGCCATCTCGTTCTGCGCGACGGCGGCAATCAACTGGTGAAACGCCAAGTCGGCCGCCAGAAACTCGCGCTGCATGTCGATCGACATGCACGGTTCGCCGGAGGCCCGAAACTCGCGAACCAAGCGCCACATCTCGTCGGCATAAGCTTGGAGGTCGGCCATCTCCGCGGCACGGATCTTTGGCACCGACTTCACTACGACCAGCCCCTCCAGCGCGATGCGAATTTCGTACATGTCGACCAATTGCCGGCGATTCGGCTCCGCGACGAACGTGCCGCTGCTAGCGAACTGCACCAGCAAGCCGTCGTTCTTGAGCCGGTGGATGGCCTCCCGGACCGGGGTGCGGCTAATTCCCAGTTCGCGAGCGAGCCGATGCTCCGAAACCCGCTGCCCCGAGCATAGCTCCCGCCGGGCCAGCTTCTCATGGATGTAAAGATAGGCGGTTTCGCTCAGGGGCGCATTCATGATATTCTGTTGAGGCGAAGACTGACATCCCAATTGCCTTGTCCGGGATACCGGATTTATAATCCAGGCTACCAATCCGCGTTCGACTGTCAATCCTTATTCCGCCAGTTTTTCCAATTCCGCTTGCCTTACCGCAAACCGGACGACGCGCTGTACTGGCGCAATCTGCAAATTATTTCTCGATTTTTGTCCCATTTGTGCTGAACCGCTGCTTTATTTGGCGGTCTCGGCTTGTTTCGACACCCCGGCTAGACCTCATCAGGAGTAGCTGAATGACGAATCTGGATGGCGAGATGCCTGCGGCAGGCGATAACGCCAAGGAATTCTTGCGGCTGCTCACGCTGCACGACCGGCAAACGTTCGCCTACATCTTGCTACTGGTTCCCAATTTCAACGATGCCGAGGAGATCGCTCAGGAAGTGCGTGTTAAGCTGTGGCAGCAGTTCGGCGATCGGTTCGAGCGTGGAACGGACTTTGGAGCGTGGGCCAGGTCCGTCGCGTTCTATGAAGTGCGCGCGTTCCGTCGTTCGGCTCGGCGGCAGCCGATTGGTTTCAGCCAGGAGTTGCTAGAGTCGTTAGGCCAGGAATTTCAGCCCGCAGAGGAAGAACTCTCCGAGCGTCGCGCAGCGTTGGACGAGTGTCTGTCTAGGCTTTCGGCGCCGGTACGCGAAATGTTGCGACGGCACTATGCTGGAGAATCCTGGGAGCAGATTTCGCAGCGGATGAATCGATCCACGGCCGGCTTGCGGAAAGCGGTCTATCGCGCGCGGCGAACCTTGGCCGATTGCATCGCCCGCACCATGCGGCGGGAGGCCTAAGCGATGAATGGACCTCCCGCATCGTCCGCCATGTTCGACTCCGATGGTCGCCGACGGCTAATGGACCTAGTCGACGCCAGCCTCCGTGGCGAACTGGCCGAGTCTGAGCAGCAACAGCTCGACGCCATGCTCGTCGCTAATCCGTCGGCCCGCGATTGCTTTCGAGACTACGTCCTCGATTGCGCCGTATTACGCGAGTGGGCAGCGCAACCGGATGGAGTAACGCCCCGCTTCAATCTTGCGTCCCTCGGTCAAGTCGGCGGAGTGAGCCCTTCTGAAATCGAGCGGAGCAAGTCTCTGGCGATCCGTCCTATCGAACGGCGACTGTGGCAGGCCCTGCACTGGCGTACCCATCCTTATCGTTTCTCGGCGGTCGTCGCACTGTTAACGGCCGTAATCTGGAGCAGCTTCTTTGCGTTTACCATTTCACACTGGCGGCCAGCGCCGCTTGCGGCGTCGCCTGCGCCAGCGTCAGCCAACCCCTTGGTGGCGACGGTCGCCAAACTCGACGCCGCCCAGTTTACTGCCCCTGACAAGCGGCTGGCTCCCGGCGACTTGTTGGAGCAGGGGGCTGTGATTGAACTATCCGCCGGATTGCTCGAGCTGCGGTTTCACGGCGGGGCTGGCTTGTTGGTGGAAGGACCGGCGACGCTGCGCGTCGATTCGGCGGACGACTGTTTCCTGCAAGGCGGCAAGGTATGCGCCACGGTGCCGGCCCGCGCTCGCGGCTTTACCATCCGTAGCGAACTGGTGGACCTGGTCGATTTGGGAACCGCGTTTGGGGTGGAAATTCTTTCATCGCGGCTCTACACAAGCGTGTTCACCGGCAGCATCGAAGTACAGCGCCGCAGCACTTCGGCAGGCGCGATCGTGGCGACACAAATACTCACCGCGGGCCAGGCGGCCGAGATGGAAGCCAACGGCCCGTTGCGCGTGTTGGTCGACGCGCAGCCCGAGCGATTCACCCGCGAGATTCCCCGAGGCGACGCCGAGCATGGCTTGATCGCCCACTATCCGCTCGATGAAACCAGTCCGGGAGAAGTTGCCGAGCAGGTGTCGGGGCGAGCGGCAAAGAATCGCGGCGCGCAGGTCAACGCGCCAGGCGCCGCCGGCGGGGCCTATCAGTTCGATGGGCAATCGAGCTATCTGGATACCGAGCGCACCGACTTGATACCGGCCCACGACGACTTCAGTTTCTTCTGCTGGATTCAAACGGAAAGCACGGTGGAGGCGGGCCAGTACCTGATCAACAACTATCGCGTCGGCGAGCCGGGGCGGATGGCGTTAGGTGTGCGGAAAGGCAAACTGCACTTGTTTGTCGACGGAACGCGCGTCGAAGCGTTCGGTGGGTTTGTCGCCGACGGCCGCTGGCAGCATGTCGGCGTGAGCCGCCAAGATGGCAACTTCTATTTGTGGCAAAACGGAGTCGGTAAGCGAATTCCCGCCGCGGCGGCTGTACCGATCGGTGAGCGGAGTCCCTGGCTAATCGGCAAACGGAGCGAAGACAACGCACGAAGTTTTCTCGGCCGGATCGACGACGTGCGGATCTACGATCGACTGCTGCTGCCTGAGGATGTGGAGGCGGTCATGCGACTGGCCACAACGGCAAGCCTCGTTCCCGACAATCGACTTGAGCAGGAAGTGGTGGCGCCATGAAGCAAACTCCTCCAAACCACGGCAAACCGATACGCTGGGTGCGCGGCTTCACGTTGGTGGAACTGTTGGTGGTGATCGCCATTATCGGCATCTTGATCGCGCTGCTGCTGCCGGCCGTGCAATCCGCGCGGGAGTCGGCGCGGCGGATGCAATGCAGCAACAATCTTAAGCAGATTGGACTGGCGCTGCACAACTATCACTCCGCCCTGAATAAGCTGCCGTTCGGCACCGGCTGGGAGGAATCAACGGGCACTTGGGCCGCGTTCATCTTGCCCTATGTGGAGCGGCAAGCGCACTATGAATTGTTCGATTTCGACGTCGACATGGGGCATGCCAACAACGCCGATGCGATCACCACCGTGGTGCCCGTCTATGTTTGTCCCACCGACGCCTCCGCGGACGAAGCGATCCTGGCGCATCGCTGTTCCCAGCACACGCTAATGCCCGAGTTTGGCGCCGGCAGCGGCGCTGCGGGGGTCCATCACGGGCTGTGGTACACGGCCAGCGTCGGCCCGACGAATCATTCGCACAATCCGGCCGTTGTCGGGCCGGAGTGCGCCATGTGGTGTCCGGCCGGTTTAAACAGCTATTGTTGTCGCGGCTCGCGTCTGGGCGCCGAGTCTCCCTGGGCGGCCAAGGGAGGCTTTGTGGGCATGTTCGGCAAAGGGGCGGTCAGCATCCGATTTGCCGACGTGACCGACGGATTGAGCAACACGTTTATGGTCGGCGAGACGTTGCCGAAGCATTGCTTTCACAATATGGCCTTCAGCAAAAACTGGCCCTTGGGCCAGACGGTAATTCCGCTGAACACGATGGGGGGCGCTGGTTGGTACGAGAGCGCTGGCGCCGCCGGCAACAAGACCCACGCCCAACTCGATACGCTCAGCCCCACGGCCACCAGTTGCGGTTACAAAAGCCGGCATCCGGGCGGCGCTCAGTTTCTGATGGGCGATGGCAGCGTGCATTTTGTGCCCGAATCGATCGACTATCAGCTTTACAACGAACTTGGCTCCCGGGCCGGCGGCGAAATCGGAGGCCTGCCGAAATGATCGTCTCGCCCACAACCGTCCGAGTGTTCGCCGCGGCGCTCC